>CAZCIZ010000010.1:0-49020 GCA_964498995.1 uncultured Clostridia bacterium
CAGTTATTTTCATTACTAGTTGTGGTGTGAAAACCCAAACCATGAAAAGTTAGTAGTAAAATAAATCAGTTATTTTCATTACTGGTTGTGGTGTGAAAACCCAAAACATGAAAAGTTAGTAAGAAAACAAACTGGAGTGAGGAGAATTCAATGCAAAAGAAAACTAAACCGGAACTATTAGCACCAGCAGGAAGTCTGGAAAAACTTAAAATGGCTATCGATTATGGTGCGGATGCAGTATATCTTGGAGGCAAGGATTATGGGCTTAGAGCATTCGCTTCAAATTTTGATAAAGAGCAGATGCAGGAAGGGATAGAATATGCCCATTCTAAAGGAAGTAAGGTATATGTAACTGTAAATATTATTGCACATAATGAAGATTTGAAAGATATACCTGAATATGTTGAGGAATTAGATAAAATGGGGGTCGATGCTGTAATTGTGTCCGATCCAGGAATAATGACCTTAATAAAAAGCGTTGTTCCGGATCTTTCTATTCATCTTTCTACTCAGGCAAATTGTACAAATTGGAAGAGCGCAGAATTTTGGAAAAATTGTGGAATTGACAGGATTATTATGGCCAGAGAATTGAACTTAAAAGAGATAAAAGAGATTAAGGAAAAGAGTGGGGTAAACTTGGAAGCTTTTGTACATGGTGCCATGTGTATCTCGTACTCTGGGAGATGTTTGTTGTCAGCTTATATGTTGAACCGAAGTGCTAACAGGGGTACATGTGCCCATCCATGTCGTTGGAAGTATCAACTGGTGGAAGAAATGCGTCCAGGAGAATATTATCCTGTAGAAGAGGATGAAAGAGGCACTTATGTTTTGAGCTCGAAAGATTTATGTATGATAGAATACATTCCGGAACTTGTTAAAGCGGGAATTATGGCCTTTAAAATCGAAGGTAGGATGAGAAGTGTTCATTACGTTGCTACTGTAGTTAGAGCTTACCGTCTTGCAATTGATGGATATTTTAGTGAAGGGGACAAATATGCCTTTGATACTAGTTTGTTAGAAGAGGTAAAAAAAGCATCCACCCGCCCATTTACTACGGGATTTTATTTTTCGCCCCCCGGTGAAGATGGTCAGATATATGATGATGAATATAAAGATAAAATGTATGAGAATCAGTTTGTAGGGCTTGTTAGAGGTGAAAAGAATCAGGATGGTCGAAAGTATCTGCTAATTGAACAAAGAAACAGGTTTGAATTGGGAGATAGGGTTGAATTTGTTGAGCCCTATAACTACTTGGGACAGCAAGAAGTAAAAGAAATAATAAACAGTGAAGGGGAAAAGGTGGAAGCTGCCCCTCATCCTCAAGAAATGGTTATGATTCCTGTCGATTTTAATGTACAAAAAAATGCCTTGGTAAGAAAGCTAAGTTAAATTGGAGCGGGTTTAAAGTGCTTTAACAGTAGCCAAAAAGGATAAGATAGGTGAAAATTATTGTTAATCAGTGTTTATGAATTAACTTGTCTTTAATGTTTTCATTGACTTTGAGTGGATCTAGATTCACTCTTACCATTTGTTTACAAAAATTGCATTTATCTTGAGAAGTAGTAGGTTGACCGCAAAGGCTACAGTGGTATAAGTCAATTTCCTCTTTCTCGCTATTTCCATCTCTAAAATAGTCTTGTCCATCTCTTAAAAATCCAAGGTAAAACTGGTCTTTTATTCCCGGAGATTTTGCTTCTAAATGGTTTAAGGCCTCTTTGTATGTTATGCTACTAGCTCCTTTGGCCATAGGACATTCTTCGATAATATAATCTATATTTTTTAAAACACAATAGCCAGCCATCTCCCTTTCACTTAATCTACAAAGGGGTTTTACCTTTCTGGCTAAGCCTTCCGATGGAGGCATGTTAGGCTCTTGTCTTTTTAAATATCCCACTTGCCATCCTAATAAATTTCCTAACAATGAAGTGGCTTCATCGTCAAGGTTATGTCCTGTGACAACAGCGTAGTAGTCTCCCAAGAGGGCTGTTTTGTTCATGATATAACGTTTTATCATTCCACATAAGGAACAAAACTTTCTTGACGTATGCTTAGAAATGTTATTTAAGCCAATATCATATATCTCCTTTAATGAAATAATGTAAAGATTAGATTGTTTTTTTTCGCTAAATTTTTCTGATTTATGTCTCGAATTGGTAGAATAATCATCGATGCCCAAGTCTATATAAAGTCCATCTACATTATAACCCAGGTCCAGGAGTATGTCCCATAGGGCCAAGCTATCCTTGCCACCTGAGATAGCTAGAATAAGTTTTGCCTTGGGTGGAAATAGTTTGAATTTTTTTATTGTCTTGGCTACTTGGTTTTGTATATGTTCGATATAATGAGTTTTACAAAAAGCTGCTTTATGCCTTTTTATTTCTAAAACGGCCTTTTCATTGCACTTTAAGCATTTCATATTTTAACCCCCAGAAACAACTGATAATATTTCCACTTCATCATCTTCATATAATAAAGTATCCAAGGTCAGTGTTTCGCCATCTTTTATTACCAAAACAGATTCTGGATTGATGTCCAACTCTTTTAGAACTTCCTTGACCTTTTTTTTGCCCTCTATTTCTTTAACTGTGTTTTCCCTTTTTAATATAACCTTCAAAAATGCTCACCTCCCCATAAATTGCAGTGTACAAAATATAAGCATAAAATGCAATATTGTGTTAAAATTGTATAATTTAATTTGAACAGGCACAAATTTATCAATCGCTCCATATTATAATATTAAAACTTGTATAATGGAGGTGTTATTATGTTTTCATTTTTTGCTGCAATGGCTTATACAATCAGGGAAGTTGTTTTGCTGGTTTCTTATATTACCAATAATTCTTTTCCCAGACCACTACCAAAGAAGGAAGAAGAAAAGTATTTAAAGGCTTTGGCAAATGGAGATGAAAAGGCAAAAGAGATACTTATTGAGAGGAATTTAAGGTTGGTAGCTCATGTGACTAAAAAGTTTGAAAACAAAAATGAAGATACAGAAGATTTAATTTCAATTGGAACCATCGGATTAATAAAGGCAATTGATACATTTAATAATAGCAGAGGTACAAGGTTAGCTACCTATGCAGCCAGATGTATTGAAAATGAAATTTTAATGTATTTTAGATCAAATAAGAAAAATAAGCAAGAATCGTACCTTTATGAACCTATTGGAAAAGACCAGGAAGGCAATGAAATAACTCTGTTTGATATTCTGGGTAGTGACTCGGATGAGGTAAGTGATCAGGTCTTTTACTCCTTGAGTAAAGAAAAAATATATAAAATTATCAATAAACTTTCAGACCGGGAACAAAAAATACTTAAATGGCGCTATGGATTGCTTGCAAAAGAAAAAAAGACACAAAAAGAAGTTGCTGAAGAACTTGGGATTTCCCGTTCCTATGTTTCAAGGATTGAAAAAAGTGTAATTAAAAAGATTTCTCGTGAATTTTTGGCTTCTAGTGATCTATCGGCGGCAAGCACCATAAATTAGATTATTTTTTAAATATGCTATTCATCCCAAAATATTTACTTGGAATCACAGCAATAATGTCCAAATTAATTTTTGTTATTGAGTCTTAAATAATGATATAATATAAATGTATATAGTACTAGGAACCATTCGGGAGTGAATTAACTATTGAAACTTAAAAAACTGTATCCTGATCTATATCTTGACTCAATCTACGACATAGAATTTGAGGAGTTAAAAAAGGAAGGCATTGAAGGGCTAATAACGGATTTAGATAATACCTTGGTTGCCTGGAATGAAGAGGAAATTGATAAGCGCCTTGGATACTGGTTTGAAGAAGCCAAAAAACATAATTTTGAAATTTGTCTTGTTTCTAACAATAGTAGTTCCAGGGTATTTAACTTTGCTCGCAAAGTAAATATTCATGCCATCCCTAAAGCCAAAAAGCCGAGTAGAAGGGCATTTAGAAAAGCTTTGAGATTGATGGAACTTTCCCCTTCTCAAGTTGCGGTTATAGGAGATCAAATGTTTACTGATGTCCTGGGAGGAAATAGGGTGGGGCTGTTTACAATTTTGATCCGGCCTATTGCAGAGAGGGAGTTTATCGGTACTAAGTTTATGAGAAAAATTGAAAAGCATTTTTTGAAAAGATATACTTCTTAAATTTGATTTCAAACTGATACTAAAGGACTAAGTTAGGTTTTTTCTCTGAAAAACCCGGGATTAAAGTCAGGATTTAATCCGACTGAACAATAACAAAAATATCTTGGAAAGTGCTGTGCTAATCGCACTTTCTTTTCTTTGTGGAAAGGAGGATAAGCTTTATTGGATTTATTTGTTCAGATTATTATTTGGGTGTTTAAATTACTAGTGCTTATAATTACCGGTTTTGCAATTTTATTTCCCTATGACTTTTTAAGGATCTTTAGAGGTGAGATGAGAAAAAAACCTTTCTTTCTTTACCTTATTTTCATTCGATTTGTGGCTTTGATTTTATTTGTAGCTGCATTGATATTTTTCTTCATGGGCTAGGTTAACTTTATAATAGGAGGTAGATGTTTTTGTTTGATGGTAAAACTTTTGTTTTGGGAGTAATTGGAGATCCTATTTCTCACTCATTGTCACCTGTTATGCATAACAGGGCTATTCAACATTTGGAGCTTAACTATTGCTACCTTCCTTTCCATGTCAAAACAGAAGATTTAGAAGAAGGTATAAAAGGGGTAAAAAGCCTGAACATTAAAGGTATTAATGTAACTTCGCCTCATAAAGAAAAGGTTATAGATCATCTTGATAAACTATCTCAAGATGCAAAAAATATTGGTGCTGTCAATACTATAGTTAGGGAAGGTGATGGGCTAGCTGGCTATAATACAGATGGAGAGGGGTTTGTTGAGAGCATTAAGGAAAAAGGTTTTAACCCCAAAGGTAAAATTGTTGCTATAATTGGCACAGGTGGAGCGGCCAAGTCCGTAGGCTATTCACTGCTAAAGCATGACGTGAGTGAGTTGAGGATTATCAACAGAACACTTGAAAAAGCTGAAAACCTTGCCGGAGATTTGAAGGGATATTGTGATAAAGATAGAGTAAATCCATTGGAACTGAACCAAGAAAAGTTAAAGGGCAAGCTTGGAGGGGTGGACCTAGTGATAAATGGTTTGCCCATGGATCCTGTAACTGAAGCCGGTGACTGGATGGTGCCGCTAAATGAATTGAAAACAGATGGTCTAGCTGTTGACTTTAGGTATAAACCGAGAGAAAGTGGGTTTTTAAAAGCCTGCAGGGAAAAGGGCCTTGAAACCATGAATGGTTCAATGATGTTATTATATCAGGGAGTAATAGCTTTTGAGTATTTTACTTCTCAAAAAGCGCCCGTAGAAGAGATGAAAAAGAGTCTTTTAGAAAATACTTAAAATTAAAATTAAAGTTAAAATAATAATTACAATTTTTTTTATTTTTTTCCTGGATAAAGAAGGAGTATTATGTAAAAATCTAGAATAACTTATCTATTATTTATTTTATTGCTAAATGATTATCAGATTATATTTAATAGAAAAGAGTTGGTAAAAATCAAAAATGATCAAAATTCTAAGGGAACACATAACTTTCCTAGAGGTGAAATTTCGAGCCTGAAAATTTCCCCTGATATTGCCTCGATTATTCCAGGTTATTTAGCGTTAAAACACAAAGTACTTCCAATTAAAATCAGTGGGGACAAACTTATTTTAGCTATGGCAGACCCCAATAATATTTTGGCAATAGATGATGTGAAAATGATAACAGGTCTTGATATCGATATAGAAGTTGTTTCTCAAGAGGAATTAGATAGAGAGATTAAAGGTATATTTGGGTTAAAGCGTTCAGTAGAAAAAGCGATAGAACAACTTGAAAAACCAGAGGAATTGAAAAGTAAGGCTAAGGAAGAAAAAGATGAGTTTTATGAATACGCTGAAGGCCCTGCAATTAAAATTGTGGATCACCTGGTTTATGAAGCCGTAAAACAGGAAGCTAGTGATATACATATTGATCCCCGAGAAAATGAAATTTGGATTAGATTCAGGATAGATGGAATATTACAAAATGTCATTTCTTTTTCTAAGCATGCAGAGAACAACCTGATTAGTAGAATCAAAGTTATCGCCGGGATGGATATAGCAAATAAGCGAACCCCTCAAGATGGTAGAATGAGCTACGAACTCGACAATTATAAAATCGATATCAGGGTTTCAATAGTTCCCACAATTTTTGGAGAAAAAACTGTCTTAAGATTGCTTTACACAAACAAGGTTATTATTCCTTTGGACAAGCTTGGTTTTCAGAGTTTGCAATACAGTGAGTATCATGAAACTATCAAAAAAAGTACTGGGATGATACTTATTACTGGGCCGACGGGTTGTGGCAAGACAACCACCCTTTACTCTACCTTGACTCACCTTAATTCATCAGAAAAAAATATAATTACCATAGAAGATCCTGTAGAATTTCAGCTGGACAAAGTTAATCAGATCCAGATTGAAGAAAAAGCAGGAGTGACTTTTGCAGATGGGCTAAGGGCAATCCTACGTCAGGACCCGGATATAATAATGATAGGAGAGATTAGGGATTTAGAAACTGCCAGGATAGCTATCAGATCAGCTTTGACAGGTCATCTTGTATTTGCCACATTGCATACTAATAGTGTTATTTCCGCTTTGTTCAGGTTTTTAGATATGGGGATTGCCTCTCATTTAATAGCTCCTTCAGTAGAAGCAGTGGTCTCTCAGCGCCTTATCAGGCTTGCCTGTAAATACTGCAAGATAAATTATGAACCATCGGAGAATGAGTTGATAATATTCAGAAAATATACTGCAAATAGCAACTTTAATGACTTTACCAAGGGAAGAGGTTGCAAATCATGTAATAATACCGGCTATAAGGGTAGAAAAGCTGTGTTCGAGACCTTAATACTCAACGAAGAGCTAAGAGAACTTCTATTAAAACATGTTTCTTTAACTGATTTTGCTAAGAAGGCCAAAGAAACAGGTTATATTCCTATGATCCAAAACGCTTTTAAAGATGTTGAAAACCAGGTGACTACCTTGGAGGAAGCAATAAAGGTGGAGTTTTGATGGACAAGTTAAGAAACGAAGGTGGAGTCACGTGAGCCCGGTATATAGGTTTAAAGCAAAGGATGATAAAGGAGTTATTATTAAAGATGATGTAACGGCAAATAATTTAAAAGAAGCCAATAGGAGATTAAAATCAAAAGGTCTTTATCCAATTTTGATAGAATCCAAAACAAACAATTCAGCTAGATTTTTTAAAATTGTTATGACTAGACCAGCAGGTGCCAAAGAGCTGGCGGTATTTTCAAGGCAATTAGCAGTTATGATAAAATCAGGACTTACCTTGACAGCATCCTTGTTAATTCTAACAGAACAGCTTGGAAGTTCTAAAATAAGAAAGTCCTTGGAGCAAGCAATTAGAATGTTAGAAGAAGGAAACAGTTTACAGGTATCTTTAGGTAGTTATGAGGGTGTTTTTCCTTCTATTTACCTTAACATGATTGGTGCTGGGGAAAAGGCTGGAGCTCTAGAAACTGTTCTGGAAAGAATGGCAATTCATTATGAAAAGGAATATGAAATGCAAAAGAAAATGCAGGGTGCTCTTTTATATCCTTCTATTTTGCTAATTTCATCTTTAGTGGTTTTGTTTATTCTCTCCTCATATGTATTGCCGGAATTTGCTGCAGTATTTTTTGGATTGGGGGTAGAAATTCCATTTACAACTAATGCGATATTGATCATAAGTGAGCTACTTGGTAGGGGGGTTCAGGTTGGATTGTTTGCTGTTATTGTGCTTTTTACCTTATCAAGATTAGAGCAAAAAAATCAAGTTGGCATTAATGTTTTTATTAAATTTTTTGACAGAGTAAAACTGAATTTGCCTGGGGTGAACAGCATTTATAAAAAAATAATCATGGCCAGGTTTTCTAGAACTTTTTCTACTTTGATAGGCAATGGAATTCCCATGCTTATATCCCTTGAACTTGTGAAAAAAACTATAAATAACTCTGTAATAGAAGCAACGATACAGGAGGCTTATGTAAATACACAAAATGGTGCCCCCCTTTCAAAGTCCTTTTCAAATCAAAAACACATTCCTCTATTAGTAGAGAAAATGATAGCAGTGGGTGAAGAAACAGGTTCTCTCGAAGAGATGCTGATAAGATTAGCTGAGTATTTCGAATTGGAGAGTAGATATGCCCTTGAGAAGCTAAGCTCATCCATTGAGCCCATCATGATTATTTTTATGACTGTAGTAACAGGTATAATTGTTATTTCCTTTGTCCTTCCCATGATGCAGATTTGGCAGGTGTTTTAGCCTTTGAAATTGAAAAAGCAAAATCAAGGTTTTTCCCAACTAGAAGTTCTAATTACTCTGATTGTATTATCAATAGTACTGCTGCCTTTTATGGGAGGTTTTAATCAGAGTATTAATACAGGAATGGAAGCAGGATTTAATACCCAGGCTGCATATTTATCCTCTGGAAGGTTAGAGTTCTTAACAGGTTTATCCTTTTGCGAAATAACCCAGTTGATTAAGACCGAGTCAGCATGGGAAGAAATTGAATCAAACTTTTATGATGACTATTATGATATGTTTAAAATCTATAATTATTATGAAATTATAGAAGAAAATAATGAAATGGATCATGTGCTAGTTAAGATAAAAGTAAAGATAACCTGGAAGGAAAGGGAAAGGCCAAAGGAGTATTTCCTTTCGAATATTGTTTTACTACATCAGTAATAAAATGAGTGATAGGTGATAATAGGTGATAATTATGAAACCGTATAAAACCAAAAATAGTTCAGGGTTTACTTTAATAGAAATGATAGTTACATTGATGATTTTTACACTATCAATAAGCTTATGGAGCACTTTATTTGCCAGCGGTATTACTACCTGGGCAAACATAAATGAGGGAGTAAAGGCTCATCAAAGTGCTAGGTTTGCCCTGAATAATATAAAATCCAGGATAAAAGAATTTCCAAAAAATGAAATTTACATAGTTGAAAATGGGGAAAGGATTCTTCTCGGTAAAGATATAAATTTTTGTTATGATATAAGGCTTTTTGGCCTTTCTCCCAAAGATCTCCGAATTAATAATTATCCCTATGCATCCAATATAAAGGAACTCAAGTTGAGTTACAAAAAGTTTAGCTCTCCATTTAATTCTTCAAGGGATTTAATGATAATGTCTTCGACCAAAGATGATGATTGGGACATTATCAAGATTGAATTGACTACAATTAGCTCTGAATATGAGTACAAAGTGACAACCTATGTTTTACCAGAGCAGAATTATACCTTCGGGGAACAGAATCAAAAATGATTGGTATAAAAATTAGACCAGTTAATATGAACCATTTCGCTATTAAAGTTAAAAGAGCTTATGTCTCGAAACTTCAACCAGCAAGGGGAAGTATCCTGGTTTATGTTTTGTGTGTTATGGCAATTTTATCGATGTTGGGTATTTATGGTTTAAAAGTCTCGATGTCAGATAGAGTCATTTCAGATTCTGTTTTGCAGGACAAAAAAGCTTATTACATTGCTTTTAGTGGCATAAAAACTGCTAAGTACAAATATATGAAAGGAGAAATTGAGCTTGGAGAAGTAATAGTTGAAAAAATAGATGATGGTCATTTTGAAGCGGAACTGGTCAATTTAGAGGTAGCTCAAGGTGACACAGAACATGAATCAGAACATGAATCAGAACATGAATCAGAACATGAAATTGAAATTTTATCTCGAGGATATTATAAAGATGCTATGCATGTAACTAAGGAGTCATTTAAGCTTAGGCTAACACATAGTCAAGGAGGGGAAAAAGGTAAAAACTATTAAAAAGTTTATATCAAAGCATTCGCCGGTAGGAATTGAATATGATGGATCTGGATGCAGACTGGTTCAGTTGAGTAAAAGTTTTAACAAGCTTTCAATAAAGAACTATAGGGAAGTTAAGTCACTCAAGTCTGATTACAGCGGTATTATATATAATAATCCCATGAATGATAGATGTATTCAGGATATAGCCTACGCTATAAAGCAAGGTGGTTTTAAAGGTAATTGGATAAATTTAGCTGTAAAAAGCGATAAGGTTTTCATCAGGCAGTTTTTGTTGCCGCAGATGTCAGTCAAAGAACTATCTACGGCAATCTTATATGAAGCTCAGAACCAATATGATATTTCTCCAGAAGAGTTGGTCTGGGATTGGCGTTTTTTAGGTAGAGATAGAGTTGAAAAAAACAGATATAGGGTACTATTTGTATCTTTACAGAAGGAGTTAATTGAAAAATTTCAAGAGCTACTTAGGGCTGAGGGTTTATATCTTAATGTCATAGAAATTGATATTTTTTCAGTCCTTAGGCTGCTTAAGCTAAATAAAGCATTAACTGTAAAGTCAGATGAGACCACCCTGTTGATCAATATGGAAGATGTCAGCACAACTATAATCCTTATTAGAGGCTGTGAGTATGTTTTCTCTAGGTTTATTTCTATAGGCAAAGAACATGTTATAAGTGACAAGGAAGGTTTTTATTATGATCCCGCCTATAACCTGATAAAAGAAACGAAAACATCCTTGAGCTATGTCTTGGCGCAAACCCAGGATAATTATGAAGATTATAGGTTTTTGTTTTTAAAAAAATTTTGGGAAATAGGAAGTATAATAGATTTTTTTAGCCAGGAATTGAATTTGCCAGGGGAGGTATTTGATCCTTTACAATATATGTGTAACCATAGAAATATTAATGAATTAAATTCAGCAGAAGTTGCTGTTGGCTCGGCTCTTAGGGGGTGGCGTTAGTGGATCTTACAATGGATTTGAGAACAGAAAAATATAAAGCAGAATTAAAGCAAAAAGAAATCATTGTTGTCTTCATTAGTATTTTTGTAGCTGTACTTATCTCTCTGGCATCTTTATATTATTTTCTCTATATTGAAAACAAAAACTTGGCTGAGGGGCTGGTGGTTTATGAAGCTGAAAGCACTATGTTGGAAAGAAAGTTAATAGAACATAAAAGCCTGAAAGAAAAATTAGAAGTGTTAGATGGGAAAAGTCAAAACATTGCTGAGATAAAATCAAATACTGTAATTTGGTCAAAACACCTTAACGGTTTACGAAATGTCTTGCCCGGGAATTTGAGTGTCAAAAGTGTAAAATCCGAAGAAGGGGAGGAAGATAAAAAATTGATAATTACGGGTTCTGGAAATACCGTAAAAGATATAGTGGACTTCAAGGTAAAGCTCAGTAGTAAAAAATTTAGTCCGAAGATTGAAAGCGTCACTCAAACCGGCACGGAAGATGATTATTTATACAGTTTCTTAATAAAAGCTCATATTTTGGGGAAAAACCCATGAGCTGGAAAGGTTTAAAGGTCAACTCAAGCTTTAAAAATATTGGGAATTTAACCTTTAGGGAAAAAATATTGATATTTGTAGTTATTGCTCTGACTATCTCTGGTTTGTTTCTGCATAACTTTATTACTCCTCTTTATGGTAAGAATGAGAGTTTTAGAGCTAAGAAAGAAATGATGATGGTAGAAAATCTTAAACTAGAGGATGAGATTAACTATCTTAAAAGGGAAAAAGAATTTTTTCCCAGTGATTATAAAGAGTATGAAACCATACTTCCGGGAGAAAAAAAGCTAGAAAAAACTCTATTAAACCTTGAAAAAATGATGGCTCAAAGAGAGGTCAAAATCAGTCGAATTAATTTAGGTACTACTAGAAAGTGGGGAGATGGCATGGAAACAATAGGAAATAGTGTGGCCGGTTCTATAAGTGACTATGAAACAACTATCCAAGAACAAGGTGAGACCGGCCTTAAAAGTTTTGATATTAGCATTGAGGTGCAGGGGGAATTAGAAGATATATATGAACTAATCATTGATATCGAAGAATTTTATAGAGTTATTACTATTGATTCTATCAGCTTAAATGGTGCCCTAGAAGTCCCTCAGAAAGAGATAGAAGCAAAATTGGGCATTTCTTTGTACTGGGATGGCTTATTTTATAATGATTAAAAAGTGGTGAACCGGAAAATGGAAAGGCTTTGCTTTATGATCAGATCCAATGATAAAGGTTTTACAATATTTGAGATGATCGGTGTGGTTTTGATATTTAGCTTTTTAATGTTGGTATTTTTGCCGAACATGCTGGGCATGCTGAGCACTTTTCGACTAGAGGCAGCCGCAAACTCTTTGGCTAATGATTTAAGCAGGGCAAAAATGTATGCAATAATGTCAGGTGAAGACGTTGTAGTAAGTTTTTATGAAATAAGAAATAAACCTAGTTTTTACAAGATAAATTCACGGATTGTCTATGATGAATTGGAAAAGGGTAAAAATAATACCCTCCTTCCTCAGAAAATAGAATTGCCAAGGGAAATAAGTTTTACAAGCTTACCGGATAATAATGAGATCAGATTTAACAGGGAAGGTGTTCCTTTGCCAGGGGGTACAATTCGAGCTACGGACAGCAGGGGGAAATCGTTATATGTTATCATAGCTAGATCCGGTAGGGTGAGGGTAGCAAATATTCCTTGACTTGTTTTATTATTATGACAGGAAATTTTCAACCAATGTAGAAAAAGTGAGATAAATCAAAATTGATTCTTTAGGAGGAGGATTTTTTTGGAATATGAATTACAAAACTATATGGAAATTGTAGTAAAAGAAAAGCTGGAAGAACTTCTAGAACATGAAGAGGATTTGTGCAAATGCGATCATTGTAAAAAGGATATCATGGCAATAGCTCTTAATGATCTACCACCTAAATACATAGTTACCTCTAAAGGTGAAGTTTATTCAAAAATAAATTCGTTGATGGTTCAGTTTACTACTGATGTTACAGGGGCCATTATAAAAGCAATGGGTAAGGTGAAAAATTTTCCCAGACATTAGAAACTTAGTGCTAAAGTCTTGAATTTAGGTAAAGGGGTGGGGTGAGTTGAAAAAAAATATAGTATTGTTGGGGTTTATGGGTACAGGAAAAACAGTTGTTGGGAAAGCTCTATCGAATAAACTGAACTTACCCTTGTACGATACAGATGATCTTGTAGAATCTAGGTCAAGAATGTCTATAAATGAGATATTTGATCAACATGGCGAAAATTACTTCAGAGAACTTGAAACGAAGATATTGAGGGAATTTTTGACTTATGAAACCTGTATTATCTCGACGGGTGGTGGAATAGTATTAAAAGAGGACAACTGGAAAATACTTGATGATAATCCCCAGGGGTTAAAGGTTTCGCTCATGGCCACTCCTGATACGGTGTATGAGAGGGTTAAAGATGATGACCTAAGGCCTTTGCTACAAGTGGAAGATCCCTATCAAAGAATATGTGAGCTTCTAGAAAAGAGAAAGGAACTATATTTGAAGGCTGAGGTTGTTATTTGGACAGATGGTAAGACTGTAGAAGAACTAGTGGATGATATAATCGGGTATTATAAGGCTAGAGATAATTAAAGATATGGTTTTTGGGAAGCAAAGAAAATGGATAGTGTAAAAGTTATCTGGGCATGAAAGATTATGAAGCCAGGTCATGGAACGCCTGGCACCGCCAAATGTTGTATGTGTTCATTGCTCACCTTTTTGTTACAGAGTAGTGCTATTTATAACTACAAAATTTTACCTCCAAAATTCCAATATAGTTGTTTCAGAAAGAGCAGGTTGTTTGTTGATAGCTTTACATACAATTCCATCATCAACTATTTTCCATATGGTTTCTCCTAAATAATCAACATAGTTATGAGCCTGAATTGCAGAAAAATGTTTTCCATTTAACCACAAAGCAGAATATTCTAAAAGAGATATCCTAACTAACACAGATTTTTTGGTTCCCGTTCCTTTATAAATTAAATTATTATTTTTTTCATACATATATAAACACCTCCTATAAAAAACAGCATGAATCTTATATATGTATAAGGCTTCCACCTGTATCTTTTCAGTCTTTGCTGTAACTATAATACTTAGTAATTAAAAAAATCTTAAAAAATTCTTAACAAAAATTTAATGTATATAATTGAGTTTATTCATAAGTTTTCGCTGTAGTAATGGAATCAAATAGGATCAAAATGATTGAAAATTTTTAATAGACAAAAAATTCGCCTGTGTTGTATAATGAGGTCACAGAGTTGATGAAGCGATAATATAGTGGATAAATTAAAAATAGAAAAGGTTTGCGGATGATTTCGGCGGGAGAGACCCTTTTTTAGAGGGCACCGAAGGAGCAAGCGAGTTAAGGGATAAATAGCCCCTTAACGGCGAAACTTGCAGGTAAAAGGACCGTCGAGAGACGCAGCTCTGGAGAGTTCCCGGATTACCCGGGAAACCGAAGGTGTAAATCTCTCAGGTGATAAAGGACAGGGTACATTGCTATAATTTGTACATCTGTCCTTTATTTATTGCTGAGGTAATGTTATATACTAACCAGTAATAAATATATCTGATTAATTTTAGTGTTGCATTATATGGAGATAGGCTCAAGTTTTTATTATTAATACATCTTGTAGAGGAGGGGTGCTATGTCTTCAGGGCCTGGTGGTAAAAAGACGCCTTTATATGAGGTTCATAATGCCAGAAAAGCTAAGATGGTCAATTTTAACGGTTGGGACTTACCTGTTCAATATCAGGGCATAATAGAAGAGGTGAAGGCAACAAGGCAAAGAGCTTCTTTGTTTGATGTAAGCCATATGGGGGAAATAAAAATAGAAGATAGTGAAAGCGAAGAATTTCTCCAAAGGCTTCTAACAAATGATGTTTCAAAACTCTCTCCTGGAAAGGCTCAATATACTTTGCTGTGTAATAATAATGGAGGAATAGTGGATGATCTTCTGGTGTTCAGGTTAGGAGAAAAGTCCTTTTGGTTGATTGTTAATGCAGCTAATATAGATAAGGATTTGTCCTGGTTAAAAGATAATGTACAGGAACAAGAAAGAGTTGAGATTGTGGATGAATCTAATGAGTTTGCCTTGATTGCATTGCAAGGTCCAAAAGCCGGTGAAATATTGTCGGATTTAATTACGAATTATAATTCTGATCTTAATGTAGATGATCTAGCTAATTTTAGTTTTAAAAAAACAAAAATTTCAGATATTGATCTATTGATTTCTAGAACTGGATATACGGGAGAGGATGGGTTCGAACTCTTCTTGCCAGCCGAAAAAGGAGAAAAGATATGGCTTTTACTCGAAGAAGTGGGTGAAAAATACGGCTTAGCTTTAGCGGGTTTGGGAGCAAGGGATGTTTTACGTTTAGAAGCTGCCCTGCCCCTTTACGGGCAAGAGCTCTCAGAGGATATAACGCCATTACAAGCTGGTTTAAGCTCATTTGTGAAATTTAACAAATTTTTTATAGGAAAGGAGGAGTTAGAAAAACAGAAGGAAGAAGGTATCAAGAAGAAACTGATCGGTTTTGAAATGGAGGGGAAAAGAGCGGGTAGAAATGGGTATGAACTTTATGATCAGGATAATAAAGTGGGAGTTGTGACTTCTGGGTCTTTTTCGCCCACTATTGGCAAACCAATTGGCTTGGGTTATGTTTCAAAAGCTAAGGCTGTGATTGGAAATGAACTTAAAGTTAAAATCAGGAATAAATTAGAAGACGCCAGGATTGTAAAAATACCATTTTATAGGAGGGGATAATTTTGGTCAGAACACGTGAGGATTACAGTTATACTGAAGAACATGAATGGGTAAAGGTAGAGGGAGATACAGCTTATGTTGGGATCACATATTATGCCCAGGAACAACTAGGTGATATTGTTTTTATAGAGTTGCCCGAGGAAGAAGATGAGTTTTCCAAAGGTGAGGATGTATGTGTGGTGGAATCTGTGAAAGCTGTTGCTGATATTTATGCACCGGTAAGTGGGACTGTCGCCAGTGTAAACGAAAAACTATTAGATAATCCTGAAATTGTTAATAGTGATCCTTATGGTGAGGGTTGGTTGTTTAGTTTGAATATAGAGGAAAAAAGTGAATTGGAGGATTTATTATCTGCGAAGGAATATGAAAAAATCTTAGATGAAGAAGGGGAGGGATAGCTTTGGTAAATGATTTTATGAACAATAACCCTTTTCTTCCTCAAACAGAAATTGATCGCAAAAAGATGTTAAAAGAGCTCTCTAAAACTTCCGTTGAAGATTTATTTGAAGATATTCCTTCCAATGTGATAATGGAAAGAGATTTGAATCTACCTGAGCCGTTAAGTGAAATGGAATTAGAAAAGCATATTGATGAATTGGCAGTTAAAAACAAAAGTTGTAAAGAATATATCTCTTTTTTGGGCGGCGGAGTTTATGATCATTATGTTCCTAGTGTGGTTAAGCATGTTTTGAATAGAAGTGAATTTTATACTTCTTATACACCATATCAGGCAGAGATAAGTCAGGGAACACTTCAGAGTATGTTTGAATACCAAACCATGATTGCAAATCTTACCGGCATGGAAATAGCAAATGCATCTATCTATGACGGGGCTACTGCTACCGCTGAGGCTGCGATAAAATCAATTGCAATCTCTAGAAAAAACGAGATAATAGTATCTTCTACCCTAAATCCCTCCTATCGTGAAGTCTTGAAAACGTATTTAGAAGGGCAGGGATTTACCTTAAAAACCCTGCCTCACAAAAAAGGAATGAGTGATCTTTCTGAATTAGCGCAAATGGTAACCGCTGATACAGCCTGTGTTATATTACAGAGTCCAAATTATTTTGGAATTTTAGAGGACTTCGCTCCGGTGAAAGATGCTCTCAATAAAAGCAAAGCACTTTTTGTAGTGGTTACGGACCCTATTTCCCTGGCTTTGATCGAACCTCCTGCTAGTTGGGGCGCTGATATAGTAGTAGGAGACGGCCAGAGTTTTGGTAATCCAATGAATTTTGGCGGTCCACTGTTGGGATTTTTTGCAGCCAAAGAGAAGAATATCCGCAAAATGCCAGGTAGGATGTCGGGGGAGACAATAGACAAAGATGGTAATATGGGTTTTGTTATGACATTACAGACGCGGGAACAGCATATTCGAAGAGAAAAAGCAACATCCAACATCTGCTCTAACCAGGCATTAAATGTTATCGCTGCATGTGTATACTTGTCGATTATGGGTCCAAAGGGTTTAAAGGAAGTGGCAAATCACTCTATGCAAAAGGCCCATTATGCTAGCAAACAACTTGAGGAACTAGATGGTGTGAAACTAAAATTTGAAGATCGACCTTTTTTCAAAGAATTCTTGCTAGAACTGCCGGGCCCAGTAGAAAGTATTCAAGAAGCATTGTTGGAAAAAGGAATTTTTGCCGGTATAGATGTAGGAAAATACTATCAGGATTTAGAGAACTGCTTGCTTTTAAGCTTTACGGAAAAAAGGTCAAAAGGGGAAATTGATTACCTGGTTAAGTCTCTTGGGGAGGTGCTTTAAATGAAAGCCAAAAAATTGATTTTCGATAAAAGCAAAGAAGGCCGTAAAGGTTTTTCCCTCCCTTCTCTGGATGTAGATGAAATAAACCTCGAAGAACTAATCCCCCAGGATATGATAAGAAAAAAACCGCCAAAACTGCCCCAGGTGAATGAAGGGGAGGTTATGAGGCATTTTCTGGAGCTTTCACAAAAGAATTTTGGGGTTGATTCGGGCTTTTATCCTCTGGGTTCCTGCACCATGAAATATAACCCTAAAATAAATGAAGATGTTGCATCTAAACCGGGCTTTGTTGAAACCCACCCCCAGCAGCCGGAAGAAAGCTGTCAGGGTGTACTTGAACTGATGTATAACCTGGAAGAAGCTTTAAAAGAGATTACTGGAATGGGAAAATATACCATGCAGCCAGCTGCTGGAGCCCATGGAGAATTGACAGGTCTTTTGATGATCAGAGCCTATTTAGAAGCTAGGGGAGAGAAAAGAACAAAGGTGATCTGTCCTGATTCTGCCCACGGAACAAATCCGGCCAGCGCAGCCATGGCAGGTTTTAAAGTGATAACTGTAAAGTCCAATGAAAAAGGCCTAGTGGATATAGATAATCTAAAAGGAGTCCTTGATGAAGATGTGGCTGCTTTGATGCTTACAAATCCCAACACCTTGGGACTATTTGAGTCTGAAATCATTGAAATGGCTTCCTTGGTTCATGATGTAGGTGGGTTATTGTATTACGATGGGGCAAACTTGAATGCAATCATGGGATATGCCAGGCCGGGGGATATGGGTTTTGATGTAGTTCACCTTAATTTGCACAAGACCTTTTCGACCCCCCACGGCGGTGGAGGACCCGGAAGTGGTCCCGTTGGTGTCAATGAAAAACTAGCTCCGTATCTGCCGTACCCTACTGTAGAAAAATCAATCCAAGCCGATAGAAATGATACTCCTTACTTTTATTTGAATTATGATCTACCTGATAGCATCGGAAAAGTACATGGCTTTCATGGAAATTACAACGTCCTCATCAAAGCTTACAGTTATATCATGATGATGGGGGCAGAAGGATTAAAACAAGTAAGTAAGGATGCCGTCTTAAATGCAAATTATTTAAGGGAGAAATTGAAGGAGTATTATCTGTTACCTCACGATCAATTGCCCTGTAAACACGAATTTGTCATAAGTGGGAAAGAGCAGGATAAGTACGGGGTAAAGACAGTGGATATAGCTAAGAGACTTTTGGATTATAATGTACATCCACCTACGATTTATTTCCCCCAAATCGTTGATGAATCAATGATGATAGAACCAACGGAAACAGAGGGTAAGGAAAGATTAGATGAATTTGTGGAAATAATGAAGAAAATCGCCTTAGAAGCTGAAAAATCACCGGAATTAGTTACAGGAGCTCCACATAGTACTCCCGTAAAAAGGTTGGACGATGTAAGGGCAGCTAGAAAACCTAAAGTTGTTTACAAGGATGAAGAAAAATGAATTTTTTAAAGAAGGCGTGGGAAGTTAGGTTATCAAACTTCCCGCGCCAGATCCACTTTGTCAAGCCTCAAAAAACCCTTGCTCTTAGTTTGACAGGTCAAAATTGTGAATTGAACTGTCCCCACTGTGAAGGTCACTATTTAAAAAGCATGAAGGCTGTGGATAGTAATGAAAAGCTTGATTTGAATTTTAGTAAAGATTATACAAGTTGTCTTGTCAGTGGTGGGAGCTGTAAAGATGGCAAGGTTCCCTTTGCACAGAATGAAACTTTATTTAATGAACTTAAAAAAAATAAAGTTAAAATAAACCTTCATCCTGGACTGGTTTCAGAATCAGAGGCTCAAATAGCTAGCCAGGTGGACGTATGCTCCTTTGATTTTATCGTAGATGAAAAAGTGATAAAACATGTATATGGCCTTGATAAAACTCCAGAAGATTTTATCAAATCATATGGGTATCTTAGTAAATACGTCAATAAAATCGTTCCCCATATAAATATAGGTATTCCCGGTGGTGATGAGGAGATGGAAATGAATGCCCTGGAGGTTTTACAGGATATGAGGTTGGATGCCTTAACTTTTATTATCTTTACTCCTACTCCTAAAACCAGCCTCCAACATCATTTACCCCCTAAAATAGCTTATGTAGAGAAGGTTCTAGCATCTGCTAGGATTATGTTTCCAGATGTCCCAATATTTCTAGGCTGTATGCGACCTGGTGGAAATTACCGACAAGAGGTAGATGAAAAAGCTTTTTTAGCAGGAGTTAACAAGATAGTCTCTCCTACCCCGGGGGTCAAAAAACTTGCCGGAGACGTAGGATTTAATCTAAAGTGGTCAAAGGAGTGCTGTGCAATATGATTAGGATTTCTGTAGGCACGGCTTCAATAATGGGAATGAATGAGTTAAGACAAAAAGAAGTCCCTACTACTGGCTATGTAATGCTTGGGGAAAACTGTGTTTACAATTGTTTCTTTTGTAACCAGGGTAAAAATAGTTACGGAAGTAAAGATAAGCTGAGTAGGGTGACATGGCCTAGCTGTGATTTTGAGAGTTTTAAACAAGGTCTTATAGTTGGGGAAAAAAACGGGTTGAGGAGACTGTGTATACAAGAAGTTACAACAAGGGACAAAAATTTTAAAGAGTTAAGGAATAATATAATTTCAGTGGTTAATAAAGAAACAAGTTTACCTATTTCATTGTCTTCTAATGTGATGAACTTGAAAGACGTAGAGGAATTATTTGAGACTGGGGTAGAAAAGCTTGGAATTTCCCTGGATGTGTGTAACCCCACCAGGTATAAAGAATATAAAGGGGGTTCCTATGAAGCTAGACTTGATTTAATTAAAGCAGCGGCAGAAAGATTTCCTGGGAAAGTCAGTACCCATATAATTGTAGGCCTGGGGGAATCTGACCGGGAACTATTGTGGACAATAGATAAATTAGCCAATTCCGGGGTGAATATAGCTTTATTCGCCTTTACTCCCTTGAAGGGTACTCCCTTATCTAATCATAATCCACCTAATGTTTTGAGATACAGAAAGATTCAAGCTGCTAGCTATTTGATTGTGAACCAGCTTATCTCATTTGAGCAGTTAATATTTTCTATCCCATCACCTGGTTGTTGTGATGTAAAAAGTGACGAAAATGATTGTCTTGTAGGCATTGATATATCCCTGGAAAATTTCAAAGCCTGGTTGTCCCAGGGAGATGCATTTAAGACTACCGGGTGTCTCGATTGTAATCGGCCTTATTATAACGAAAGGCCAGGTGCTACTCCCTTTAACTTTCCCGGACAATTGAAGGAGGAGGAAAGTAAAACCGCACATGATTTGTTGATTTCCAACCTGAATTTTAGCCCTCAAAAGCTGCCTGGAAAAGTAAAGTCAGCCCCGGGAGGTTGAGTTATGTTTGACTGGCGCCTTATTATTGACAAATCTTTGGATGGAAATACCAACATGGCCCTGGATGAAGCCCTACTGGAATCGTATTTACAAGGCAGTATTCCACCTACTCTAAGATTCTATAAGTGGTCGGGAGATTGGGTTTCAATCGGATATTTTCAAAATCTCTCCCGAGAAGTTGATCTTCAAGAAGTTGAATGGATTAATGGCGGAGTTGTTCGCCGTCCTACCGGAGGAAGAGGTGTACTTCATACCTGGGAGATCACCTACTCTTTGGTAATAGGCGAGGATTTTCCGGGGCTATCTAAAAATGTGGTGGAATCTTATAAATTCTTAATTCAGGGGATAAAGCTGGGACTTATAAATCTGGGGCTCTCCCCGGAGCTTAAACCTGTTAAAAAAATGAATAAAGTGGGGAATAAAACTGCCGAAAATAAGAGTACATCTGCCTGTTTTGACTCCCCTTCCTGGTATGAATTATTGCTGGAAAACAAAAAAGTCGTGGGCAGTGCTCAAATGAGAAAAAAAGGTGCTATCCTCCAGCACGGTTCGATTAAACTTCATTTTGAACCTGAAAAGGTGGCCCGGGTTTTTGGGATGAATAGTCCTAAAGGGATTAAAATGTTAAAGCAGGGGGCAACAGGAATACTAGATCTCAGCCCCGACCTAGATGAAGAAAGGGTTTTGCTGGAGCTAAAAAGAGGGTTTGAAAAAGCTTTTTTGGTGAAGCTTAATTTAGGCAAATACAAGGAGCATGAGCTGGAAAGATCTGAAATATTGAAAGGGATAAAATACTATTGAGGGGGTTATATAATGAGACCATATGACCTGGTGATTATCGGTGGTGGGCCTGCAGGATACAGTTGTGCCTTGAGGGGAGCTCAATTAAATGCATCCATTGCTTTGATTGAAGATAGGAAACTAGGAGGGACATGTCTAAACAGGGGATGTATACCTACCAAGGTTTTATATCAAGGAGTCAAGTCATTGCAGGAACTTCGAAAAAGTGATGCATATGGTCTTTATGCAGGGGAAGTGGATTTGACCAGGGAGTCAAAAATCAACATCGATAAACTATTAGATTTTAAAGAAGAAAAAGTTACTGAGCTAGTCGAAGGCATAGATTCTCTTTTGAAAAGTCGAAAAGTAGATGTTATTTTGGGGAAAGGCTGTCTAAAAAGCGATAATGTAATAGAAGTAGAGGAAAATACTGGAGAAAAATATACGATGACCAGCAAGACTGTAGTTCTTGCCACTGGTTCAAAACCCAATGAAAAGATCATGGGCCCAGAACTTTCAGCACAGTGCTGGTGGGCAGATGACCTTGTAGCAGGTAGGGAATTCTGGGAAAACTCCGGCCAAGAAATTGCCATCATAGGTGGTGGTGTCATAGGAGTAGAGTTGTCAACCATCCTATCAATCCTCGGTAAAAAGGTTACCTTGATAGAGGTGGAATCAAGGCTCTTGCCTCCTTTTGATACTGATATAAAAAAGCGAATAGGTACTCATTTAAAAAAACTAGGAATAAATGTGCATACAAACAGCGTTGTTTATGATATTATTTCCAGTGAAGATAACACTAAACGGAAACTGGCTATGAGAAAAAAAGAAAAAGAGATTACAATGGAAGTGGATGATGTAATCCTTTCTGTAGGCAGAGAACCGAATTTTTCCGGGATAGATGTGGAAAATCTAGGTTTAGATATCAGGCATGATTATATTTTAACCGATTACAAGATGAAGACAAATCTAAAGAATGTCTATGCTGCTGGAGATATAGTCACCAAAGGTCCCCAGTTAGCCCATGTAGCTACCCATCAAGGTAAAGTCGCAGCAGAAAATGCACTTAACTTTGGTAATAGTTATTTTGATGATACGGCTGTGCCCAATTGCGTTTTTTCCTTTCCCCAGATAGCTGAAGTGGGTTTTAGTGAGCAGGAATGCAAAACCAAGGAGATACCTTATAAAGTTGGAAAATTTAACTTTAGATCTAATGCAAAGGCTATGATAATGCAAGAAGAGGGTTTTGTAAAAATAATCTCCGATGTGAGAACTGATGAGATTCTGGGCATGCATATCATAGGCCCAAATGCTTCCGATTTAATCCAGGAAGGCACAGTAGCTGTTAAACACAAATTAAAAAGCGATGAATTGATTAAAACCATTCATCCTCATCCTACTTTAAGCGAAGCTATCTGGGAAGCAGGTCTAGATCTTAACGATAAGGCTCTGCATCAGATTTCCTTGAGGAAATAGTTTCAATTTTAGAATTAAAGGAGCTGGAATGGATGAAGATATTAATACTTAATGGTCCTAATCTTAATATGCTTGGATCTAGAGAACCAGAGATCTATGGGGAACAGGGCATACAAGAATTAAATAAGAGGTTGAAACTTGAAGGAGACAAATTAGGTGTAGAAGTAGAATCTTTTCAGAGCAATTACGAAGGAGAACTTATAGAATGGATACAAAGGGCGGGAGATGATTATGATGGGCTTATAATAAACCCTGGCGCCCTTACCCATTATAGCATTGCTTTAAGGGATGCTATCGCTTCTATTGAACTTCAATGCATTGAAGTTCACCTATCCAACATTTATCAAAGAGAGAGTTTTAGGCATAAGTCTGTCATCGCTCCAGTGGTAATGGGCCAAATTTCAGGGTTTGGCTTTGATAGCTACATTCTTGGCTTGAGAGCATTGGTGGAGCAAAATCAGAGCAAGCTATAAGGGAGTTATATAGATGCACAACACTAGAAAAGATGGTTTGATAAAACAGTTAAAACAAGCCGAAATGGAATCTTTTTTGATTACGGACCCAGTAAATATACGTTATATTTGTGGGTTTACTGGTACTAGTGGCTTTTTGCTAGTGACTCAAAAAAGGTCAACTCTTTTGACTGATTTTAGGTATATTGAGCAGGCAGAGTCAGAGACAAAAGGGATCAAGGACTTGCAAGTGATTAAACATGACTATCCTGTAAGCAAGACTATACAGGAAATTGCTTCCGGGTTAAATACAAAAACAATATATTTTGAAAAAAAGCATCTTACTTATGATGGGTATGAAAAACTGAAAGCCAAGTTGGATGACATAGATTTTATTCCCCATGAAGGGATGGTCGAAAGCTTAAGAATGCAAAAAGACGAAAGCGAGATAAACAAAATTGAAGCAGCTTGTGAGATTTCGGATGCGGCTTTTTCGCACATAATTTCTTATATCCGCCCCGGAGTAAAAGAGCGGGACTTATCCATCGAATTGGAATATTATATGAAAAAAAGTGGCGCTGAAGGTATATCCTTTGATATAATTGTCGCCTCGGGAGAAAGATCTTCCCTTCCTCATGGTGTTGCTTCTGATAGGGAGATCAAGCCCGGAGACCTTTTGAAAATGGATTTTGGCGCAGTATATAATGGTTACTGTTCGGATATTACTAGGACATTGATGTTAGCTACACAAGGGGAAAGAGAAAAAATAAAAACCCAGGAAAAAATTTATGAAATTGTTTTAAAAGCCCAAACAGAGGCATTGAAAGGAATTGAACCAGGGATGACAGTAAAAGATGCTGACAACCTGGCCAGAAATGTTATAATTGAAGCTGGTTATGGAAAATATTTTGGCCATGGTCTTGGCCACGGTATTGGACTTAAAGTTCATGAATCTCCTACCCTTTCTATCAACAGCAATGATGTATTGAAAGAAAATATGGTCTTTACCGTGGAACCGGGGATATATTTACCTGATAAAGGTGGAGTAAGAATAGAAGATACGGTACAGCTTAAGCCTGAGGGATGCACTGCTTTGACAAAGTCTACCAAAAAACTGATAATTATTTGAGCTTGAGGGGGTTAAAAAATGATTAGTACTAATGATTTCAAAAACGGTATGACTATTGAATATGAAGGCGAAATCTTCACTATCCTTGAATTTCAGCATGTGAAACCGGGGAAAGGTGCCGCTTTCGTAAGGTCAAAATTAAAAAATATTAAAACCGGAACCATTAAAGAAAAAACTTTCAGAGCGGGGGAAAAAGTTAAAAAAGCTCATTTGGAAAGAAAGCAGATGCAGTTTTTGTACAATATGGGGGATGATGATTATGTTTTTATGGATATGGAGGACTTTGATCAGCTTACCATTAATAAGAAGCAGTTGGGAGAAGGGGTTAAATTTTTGAAGGAAAATGCTATGATAAATGTAATTTTTCATGAAGGTGAAAATATTGGGGTTGAGCTTCCTACTTTTGTTGAACTAACCATCTCTGAGACAGAGCCGGGAGTAAAAGGGGATACTGTCTCTGGCAGTACGAAACCTGCGAAACTTGAAACAGGAGCAACGGTGAATGTGCCCCTGTTTATAAATGAGGGAGATACTATAAAGATAGATACTAGAACCGGTGAATATATTGAAAGGGTATGATTAAGTCCTGGGCTTAAAGGGTAAAATATATAATAATCGATATTTTGAATCGATTATTATATATTTTACAGGAGGTTAATGGGAATGAAGGATAGAATTTCTTACTTGAATGGCCTTGTAGACGGTTTAGAACTTGCAAAAAAATCAAAAGAGGGAGAAGTGATAAAAGAGATAACTTTAGCCCTAGAAGAATTTGCGGAAATGTTAGAAGCAATGGATCATGATCTTGGAGCAGTTGAACAGGAGAATGAGTATTTGGAAGAAAGGCTTAATTTGCTGGAAAAAGATTATTATGGGATGACAGAAGCTGATTATGACACAGGGGTTGTTGAGGTTGAATGCCCTAGATGTAATGAAATAGTTAACTTTGAAGATGAAATTTTAACAGGTGAGAATAATCAGGAGATTTTCTGCCCGGTATGTAGAGGTTATTTTGTATTTGAAAATGAACCTTTGCTTCATGGGCATGAGCCAGAAATAAAAGGTGAAGAACCTGAAAAGGAAGATATAAAAGAAGGAATGTGATAGTAAGAAAATAAGAGGTCCAAGAAGTTTAATCGTAAACAACTTGAATTTTTTTGATACATTGCTTGCTAAATACCAACGCTCACAAGGATTTGCAAAATCGTCCAAATCAAAAGTTCGCTTATGGTATTTAGCAAGCAATTTAAGAGGAAATCTTAAAGGAAAGTTTGCTTATTAAACTTTGTGTACTTTCCCTGCCTAGATGTAGTGTATTAATAATAAAAACTTAAATCATATCTCCATATACTGCTGCGGTAAAATAAATCAGATTATTTTCATTACTGGTTGTAGTTTGAAAGGCAAAACATGGCAAGCTTGTATGAATAGTGGCTTAGTTTATCTTATCCAAAGGACAAAGGTCCTTTGGATTTTTTTATGGCATAAAAATAGGACTAGCATAATAGATTTTAATGAGAGCCTGTTTTCCAAAGGAGGAGGGCAACCATGGAAGCCGTTTCCCAGGTTACATTGCAACTACCTGGTAAGATAAAAAGTTCCATAGAAAAAATTCCTCAAGAATCAAGGGAAAAAATTGAAGAAATAAGGTTCAGAATAAATCGTCCGGTATTAATAGGCTTAAAAGATGGGGAAATGATTTTAGGCCCTACAGGGATTGCCACAAATAAAGATAAAGCGATTATAGTAAATCAAAAGGATCTACAAGAAATTATCCAAATTTTGAGCAAAAATTCTCTTTATGCTTTTCATGAAGAGTTGAAACAAGGTTATATCACCATACCCGGAGGGCATAGGGTAGGTATTGTGGGAGAAACGGTGATAGAAAATGGCAAGATATCCAACCAGAAAAACATTTCGGGCTTAAATTTTAGAATTTCAAGAGAAATTATAGGAGCAGGAAAATCTACAGCTTCTATAATTTTTAATTCTAAAACCCGTTGGGTAGAAAATACATTGTTAGTAAGTCCTCCTGGAGCAGGAAAAACAACTCTGCTCAGGGATTTGTCTAGGACCTTTAGTGATGGCTTGATGGGCATTGAGCCTTTTAAAGTATCCATGGTGGATGAACGTTCGGAGATAGCTGGCTCTTATCTGGGGGTACCTCAAAAAGATGTAGGAATGAGAACCGATGTGTTAGACGGTTGTCCTAAAGCCCATGGAATAATGCTCATGATAAGATCAATGTCACCTGATTTAATAGTTACCGATGAAATTGGCAGGGACGAAGATATACTTGCGATTAAAGAAGCGATAAATGCTGGAGTAAAAGTGCTGGTATCAGCACATTCAGATAGCATGAATTCTCTTTTGATGAGAAAGGGGTTTATAGATTTGTTTAAGACAGAAGGATTTAAATTTGTGATCTTTTTATCTCGCAGGGAAGGTCCTGGGACAATTGAGGCTACATTGTCCGGACAGGAATTTTTGAAGGATAAAAAGATCCGGGGGTGATTGTAATGACTCAAGTCCTTGGAGCTGGTTTAGTATTATTTTCTACTGTAGCTGTGGGAACTAAGGTGGCATGGATGTATAGGAAAAGGCCAAATCAATTACAGCAGTTAGAAATACAAGCGAGGTCTTTGTCATCAAATATTGATTACACTGCCACTCCTCTTCCGGAAGTATTTTCAGATCTTTCTAGGCAGTATCCAAAAGAAACCGGAAGGATATTTAATGAATTACATGCTCTCTTGACAGATAGTAGTAATCCTGCCATGACTTTAGAAGAAGCTTTCAAAGCTTGTCAGGAAACCTTAAAGGAAGAACTAGCTTTAACTGATGATGATTGGGAGATACTAGAATCTTTATTTTTTAACCTGGGGAAAAGTCATCGAGAGGATCAGTTAAAATTGATCGAAATGACCTTGTATCAGCTTAAAAATGCGAAAAAAGAAGCGGAAGAGGAAAGGAAAAAAAACGAAAGAATGTGGCGTTACCTAGGGATTTTAGCCGGGCTTTTGATCGTAGTTTTATTTTGGTAATTGTAAGGAGGCTCTCATATGAATGGGTTGGATATAGACCTTCTGTTTAAAATTGCAGGAGTAGGTATGATTCTCGCTGTACTTAATCCTGTTTTGGAAATACTGGACAGAAAAGAAGTGACCACCTATGTTAACTTGACGGGTATTATTATCGTCTTATTCATGATCATCCAACTACTGGCAGACTTATTTGAAACGGTAAGGGATGTATTTGGGATTTATTGATAAGGGGAATCAGGCATGGATATTATTCAAATTGTTTTTTTTGGCCTGGTGGCTGCTATATTGGCAGTGATTTTGCGACAGTACAATCGGGAATTGGCGCTATTACTTTCTTTAGCTGCAGGTGTTTTGATTTTTTTGCAATTACTTGAGCCTTTGATTGAGGTACTAAGGGTAGTTGAGGAACTAACCCTCGAAGGACACTTGGACAGGATGTAAATAGAAAAATTACTGAGAATAATAGGGGTGGCATATATTACCGAGTTTGGAGCTCAGGTGTGTAGGGATGCAGATGAGGGTACCATTGCTAAAAAAATCGAATTTGCTGGCAAGGTAATTATTATGTTTTTAGCTGTACCTTTGATTATTATGATTCTTGAAACAGTATTGAGGCTAATGCCTTAGAAAGGTGGAGGCATGATGGCATGGAGATACAGGGTAGCTCTATCTAGCATCATTGTTTTATTTGTTTTTATAGGACAGTTCACTGGTATTATAGAAGCTCAAGAAATCAAAGCAAAAGAGGCATTAGAACAGGAAGAAGAAAAAGATGAGAAATTAAATGAAGAAAAATTACAGGATAAAGAAGATATGTTGCTAGAAGAGCCTGAAATGAGGGAGCTTCAAAAACGCTGGTCTGAACTCACAAGGGAAATGGAAGATTACATGCCCCAGGTAAGCTTCAGAGATTTGTTTGGTTTGATAAGAGGAGAAGATGGCGATTTTCAGTTGAACAAGCTTTTTAAAGGGATGCTAAACTATCTTTTCTCTGAAATAGCTGCTAATTTACAGCTACTAGGTAAGGTGATGGTATTATCTGTGTTGGCGGTTTTGCTTGTCAACCTACAAAATGCATTTTCTGATCATTTTGTAGGTGAACTAGCTCATAAGGTTGTCTACCTGGTAATTATGACAATTGCCCTTCAGAGTTTTTTTATAGCTTTAGATGCTGGAAGGGATGCAGTAAAAAACATGGTAGATATCATCATTGCTTTAATACCTCTTTTATTAAGCCTGATTGCATCCATGGGAGCTATTACTTCAGTTGCAATATTTCATCCAATTTCGATATTTTTGGTAAATACTTTTAGCTTTTTGATCAGGAACTTTGTCTTTCCTCTTCTGGTTTTTTCTGCTGTATTGAACATTGTCAGCCATCTAAATCCACAATTTAAAGTCACCAAACTTGCAAATCTTTTTAGGGATATCAGCATAGGCTCTTTAGGGTTTTTTATGACGATATTCCTTGGAATAATGGGTCTTCAAGGTATTGGTGGAGCAGTTGTGGATGGCATCTCCATTAGGACTGCTAAGTTCGTTACGGGTACTTTTATACCTGTGGTTGGTAAAGCCCTGTCAGATGCCGTAGAAACCGTTATTGGAGCTTCTATGATCTTAACCAATAGTGTGACTTTAGCAGGCTCGATATTGATTTTCTTTACAGCAATTTTCCCAGCTCTTAAAATCCTCGCCCTTGTGTTTGTTTATAAAATAGCAGCATCTTTGTTAGAACCTCTAGGGGATCAAAGTATACCTGAAAGTTTATCGACCATGGCCAACTGCTTGACCCTTGTCTTTGCAGGAGTTGCCATTGTGGGATTTATGTTCTTTGTTGCTCTAGCAGTTATTATGGGGGCGGCAAATATGTCAATGATGATCAGGGGGTAACCATCAAAGGATAGTGAGGTGATAGCTTTGTTAGACATGATTAGCGATCTTGTAAGTACCATAATTATAATAATTATATTGGCAACTTTTCTTGACTTGCTTCTACCGGAAGGTTCTATAAAACGTTATGTCAAGTTGTTTATTGGTTTGTTGATCTTATTAACCATATTAAATCCTGTGGTAAGCTTGATTGATAATGAAATGGCCGCTAAATTTATGCAAGAGGTTGATATCTTTGAAGATACTGCATCACCGAAAACCGGCCAGGAAATAATCACTAGAGGGGAAAAAATGAAACAAGGAGAAATTGAAAAGATTGGCGCAAAATACGAAAAAGCCCTAAAAGCAGAAATAACTCCATTGGTAGATAAATATTTTTCCAATTATGATCTTTTTGAAATAGAACTTTCATATAATGAAGAATGGGGGGATGATTTTGGAGAAATCAAAAACCTTAAAGTAATTTTGCAAAAAAATAGACATAAATCAGACAAAGAAAAAAAGAGCTCAAAAATCTCTTCTGTTTCAATTGATGAAGTTGAGGAAATCAAAGTAAATTTGAATGAGAAAGATAAGTTAACTACTGATAAGGATAAGGATAAGGGTAAGGGTAAGGAAGAAACTAAAAAAGGTAATAAATATACTTCCCTAAGTGAAAATAAACTGGGGGCAAAAGAGGACTTTACTGCTAGATTAAGTCAAAAGTTTGAGATTTCTAGGGAGAAAATAAATATTAAAGTCGTGGAATAAAATTTTCAAAGGAGTGAGATGGGTAAAATGAATACCAACCTGGGTAAGTACAAAATCGGGAAAATACCAATCCATTTGATCATTATTGGTTTGATAGGACTTATTTTGTTAATAGCGGGTAATCCATTTACTGTAGATGAAGAAAAAGAAAAAATCAAAGAAAAAGAAAAGGATGTTTTTTCCGAAATTACTGACCCTTCACCATATGATAGTGACAAAACCAGGTTTCGTAAAGAATTAGAAAAGAGTTTGAGCCAGACATTATCAGAAGTCAAAGGAGTTGGCCAAGTATCAGTTATGCTTCAGCTTGAAGGTGGTGAAAAAATAGAAGTAGCACAGGAACAAGAAAGGGATATAGAAAAAATCAAGGAGACAGATGCAGGAGGTGGAACCAGAGTTATAAAGGAAGAAGTTACTGCTGATGAATACAAAATGATAAGGGAAGGAGGTGAAGATAAACCTTTAGTTTTGAGAAAACTAAAGCCGGAGATAAGCGGAGTTTTGATAGTAGCTGAAGGAGGAGAGAATGTTAAGGTTAAAGAAAGGATTACCAGTGCAGTCCAAGGTTTATTGAATGTACCGCCCTATAAAATAAAAGTTCTACCTCAACTGAAGTCACAAGGGGATTTTAATTAGGGGGGGAAATTATGAGATTTATTAATTTAAAGTTAAACAAAGTGATATTTGTTGGGATTGTAATGATAATAGGTTTTATTTTATTGCTTGGAATTTACTTTAGAGTAGGAAATGATGAGTATAGCTTGATGGATTCAGATAATGAAAAGGATGGGGTAGACTTTATAGAGCAAAAAGAAGATTCTAATGAAGGTGATGAATCTAAGACAATTGACATTTTTCCTGAAGAAGATTATGAAGATTGGGACATTGAGGATACTAGAGAGTTTTTTGTTGAATATAGGCTTCAACGAGATAAAATAAGAAGTAAGGAGATAGATAAGCTAAATCAGCTTATGGATAACCCCGAAATAAGTCAAGAAGCAAAGGAAAAAGCAGAGAATAAATTGATTGAAGTGTTAGAGGTAATGGAAAAAGAAATGCTGATTGAAAATTTAATCAAAGCCCATGGCTATAAGGATGCAATTTTATTTTATAAGGATGATGCTGCCACAGTAGTTATTAAGGAGGAAGACTTAAATGAAGATGAAATTCGCCAGATTATGGAACTTGTTTCTGATAAATCAGACACTTCCCTTGAACAAGTGAAAGTAATAGAAAATATTTAAAGGATTTTCTGTTCTTTTAGCGAATAAACCAAAGTTACAGAAGAAATATCTATATGTATTTAATACAAGCAATATTTAGGAGGTCATTTTAATTGAACTTAGCAGATATTAAAGAGCTAATCAAGTTGATTGAAGAGACAGATGTGACAGAATTGACTTTAGAAAATAAAGATTCAAAAATTGTCATCCGTAAAGGTTCAACAGAAACAAATAACAGTGACCATGGTGGAACTATGACAAACCAAGGTAAAAAGCCTTCTCCTTCCCAGGATGAATCAGGTTCTAATAACATGGGTTCAGTAAAAGAATCTCATGTAGAAACTGAAAACCTGGATTATTTTACTTCTCAAATGGTTGGGACTTTTTACAGTGCCCCGAAACCTGATGCTAAACCCTATGTTAAAGTTGGAGATAAGGTTTCTAAAAATGATACAATCTGTATAATTGAAGCCATGAAATTATTCAATGAGATAAAATCTGACTTTGATGCAGTTATAAAGGATGTGCTGGTAGAAGATGGTGAGATGGTGGAATATGGCCAAAAGCTCTTTGCCGTTGAAAAATTGGGGGGCTAAAAGATGTTTAAAAAAATTCTAGTCGCCAATAGAGGAGAGATAGCAGTAAGGATAATCAGAGGATGCAAAGAGCTTAATATACCTGTTATAGCAATATACTCTACAGTGGATAAAGATTCCTACCATGTTAAACTTGCCGATGAAGCTTATTGTGTTGGTCCGGCTGATATGGGAAACTCATATCTTAACAAAACCAATGTAATTACAACAGCCAAAAAAGCAGGAGCTGATGCTATCCATCCTGGATATGGTTTTTTGGCCGAAAATTCAGAGTTTGCTAGATTGTGCCAACAAGAAGGTATAACATTTATAGGCCCTTCTGCTGAAGCAATCGATAAAATGGGTGACAAGTCCGAAGGGATAAAAAGCGTTAAAGAAGCAGGAGTGCCTTGTGTTCCAGGGACTCAAGGGGAATTAAAGGATTTAGAAGAAGCAAGGGAACTCGCTGGTAGTATAGGTTACCCAGTTTTGATTAAGGCCGCTGCTGGGGGCGGAGGCAAAGGGATGAGAGTATGCGAAACAGAACAAGAACTAAAAGAAAACTTCGATAATGCCAGCAGGGAAGCTCAGGCGGCCTTTGGCAATTCCTCTATGTATCTAGAAAAATATATTACCTGCCCCAGGCATGTCGAAATCCAGGTTTTTTGTGACCAATATGGTAATGGTATACACTTTGGTGAAAGGGACTGTTCCATTCAAAGAAGGCATCAAAAGCTGATCGAAGAAGCTCCTTCCCCGGCTCTCGATGAAAATCTGAGGCGTAGGATGGGAGAAGCAGCTTTAAAAGCTGCAAAATCTGTTGATTATGTTAATGCAGGAACGGTGGAGTTTTTGTTGGATGAAGATAGAAACTTTTATTTTATTGAGATGAATACTAGAATTCAGGTAGAACATCCGGTTACGGAAATGGTTACTGGGGTAGATTTGGTCAAGCTACAAATAATAGTTGCTTCAGGGGAGCCCTTGCCTGTTAAAGGGAAGGGAATCTCGCCAGGTGGGCATGCTATAGAGTGTAGAATAAATGCAGAAGATCCTGGGAATAATTTTATTCCCACCCCCGGAAAAATCAAAAAGTTCAATCTTCCCGGAGGGCCTGGGGTCAGAATAGATAGTGGGTTTTTGGTAGATTCTGATATTTTGCCTTTTTATGATTCCATGGTGTCTAAACTAATTACATGGGGAAAAGATAGAGAAGAAGCCATTAATAGAATGAAAAGAGCTTTAGGTGAATTTGAAATTGAAGGCATAAAAACCACAGTACCTTTGCATAAAGAGATACTTGCAAACAAAGAATTTTTAGGTGGAAATTATACTACAAATTTTATTGAGGAAGAAGAAATAGTGAAAAATTTATAAATTGTTAAAAGTTATATGGATCATTTTTTGGAATAGGGTATGTATGTATGGTAAAATATTTATTATAGGGAATATTATCCTAGAATTGAAAATAAGAAAAATATTGGGGGGCCAGGTTTGAGTTCCAACATGTTTGTTGAAGAAAAAGATTATGGAGAAATAAGGATCGCTGCGGAAGTTATTAAGACTATAGCTCGTCTAGCTGCTGATAACGTTGAGGGTGTGGCTAGGATCACCGGTAGTATATCTGAAGATGTTAATCAAAAATTGGGGAGGAAAAAATTGATCAAGGGCGTAAAAGCCCGAATAGAGGATAATAAAACGATAATCAGCTTAAATATAAGAGTCAATCATGGTCACAAAATTCCCAAGGTTTCTTACGAAATCCAGGAAAGGGTTAAAAGTTCAATAGAAAACATGACCAATCTTTCTGTTGACTCTGTAGATATTTATATTCAAGGAATAAATTTTGAAACAACCGGGGAAGAAGGAAAGTGAAGTGAATTATGGAATTAAAATAATTTAATTAGAACGAAGGGGGCATTGAAATTGAACGCTTTAGATAGGGTTTTTATCTTTTTAGGTGGGTTAATGATACTTGCGTCAGGAATAGCTGTGATTTTTTTAGCAACTCCTTATCAAGGAATTTTGGAAGCCTACTGGACAAGCATATTTCAATTTGCTGGTGCTATAGAGCTAGGTTTGATTGGTATTGTTATATTTTTGATCTCTATTAGAGTTCTATGGGCTTCAATTAAGAGGGAAAAGAGGGTACGTAGTGTTACAAAACAGATGGAATTGGGCGAAGTGAAAATCTCATTGGAAGCAATTACAACCATGGTTAACCAGGTGGCTGAACAGACTAAAGGGATCAGGGATGTTAAAACAAATATAAAAGCCGATGATGATGGTGTTGTTATATACTTTAAAGGTAATGTAATGCCTGATGTTGTTATCCCGGAAGTCTCGGAAGAGTTGAGTCAGGATATAAAAGCTCACATAGAGAATATTTCTGGAATTTTGGTTAAAGAGGTCAAAATTCTGGTGGAAAATGTTAGTGAGGAAAAGAGCAAAAAAATAAATGCCAAACCCAGTTCAAAAAAGCAGGAGATAAGAAATGAAACTATTTCGGATATAGAGAAGGAAAAGGCAGCTGAAGAGGTTAAAACAGAAGATAAAGATGAAACTGAAACTGTAGAAAGTTATTTAGAAGAGGAAGAAGAACCCAAAAATAAGTAATATAGTATTCTTACAAGAATTTGAGCTAAGGGGGGCCTATTTGAATAAATATGACATACTTGATTTCATAGAGGCTAATTTCCGGGGAATTATCGGAGCAATATTTGGTTTATATTTGCTCTGATTTTTGTGCTTATATTTCCCCTTGGAGATAATATCTGTTTAGGAGGAAGCTAATGAGTAGACGCCGCATGAGAGAAAGAGCCATGAGGATTTTATTTCAGGTTGAAGTAGGCAAAAATCCAGTAGATGAAATATTGGATTATGAAATTGAAAAATTAAAACTTAAAAAAACTGCAAAAGAACTTAACTTTTTAAAAAATCTGGTTAAAACTGCACTGGAAAAACAATCACAAATAGATGAAATAATAGAGAAATATACCGAGAACTGGAGTATAGACAGGTTGGGGAAAGTGGATTTGGTAATTTTAAGATTGGCTTTGACAGAGATAATCTTCATTGAAGACGTGCCTTATAAGGTTTCGATTAATGAGGCTATAGAGCTTGGGAAAAGATACAGCACAGGGGATTCCCCGTCTTACATAAATGGAGTTTTAGATCGAGCTTTTAGAAATCTTAAGGGAGAAGAAAGATGAGTGTTTTTTTGGGCCTTGATACCAGTGCGTATACTACTTCTTTAGCATTGATGGTAGAGGGTGAGATGAATAAAAGAGAAAAGATGCTAGAAGTCAAAAAGGGAGAAAAGGGACTGAGACAGTCTGAAGCTGTGTTTCAGCATCAAAATAATCTGCCTTTTTTATTTGAAACCTTGTTTAATAGTCCCCGAGAGATAGGAAAGAAGGATATCAAGGCTGTAGGTGCAAGCGTCTCACCAAGACCGGTTTCCGGTTCTTATATGCCAGTATTTACCGTTGGTTCAGCTTTCGGGCGGGTAATAGCAAGGGTCCTAGATGTGGATTTCTTTCCTACTACACATCAGGAGAATCACCTGGCTTGCGGTTTGTATAGCAACGACATACTTTTGGAGAAATTTTTGGCTTTTCATGTTTCCGGGGGAACCACAGAACTTCTTGATGTTAAATATGACCCAAATAAATGTGAGTTTATAACTGATATAGTAGGGGGAACCCAAGACCTATCAGCAGGTCAGTTTATTGACAGGGTAGGTGTAATGCTTGGTTGTGAATTTCCGGCTGGCAAGGAATTGGAGGAAATGGCAAACAAAGCTGATGAAGCAAGTCAAGTTCCAATAGCTGTAAAGGGGTGTAATATCAGTTTTTCCGGTCCCTTAACCTATGTTCAAAGAAAAATAGAGGAAGATAAAAGCAAAGGCAATTTGAATTCAGGTAGTATTGCTTTGGGTGTTTTTAGAAGTGTCGCTTTTAGCTTAGAAAAATTAATTTTCAATGCTCTATCATCAAAACAGAAATTCAAGGATATCCTATTTGTAGGTGGGGTTATGAGCAACACCCATATTAAGAATTATTTAGAGACAGAATTAAAACTAAAATTTGATCTTAATACCTGGTTTACTCCTCCTGAACTATCAAAGGATAATGGCGCCGGAGTTGCCTGGATTACTGCACAAAAGTATTTTACAGGTTTTTAAAAATCGGGCAGGATTTTTGTTTCTAATAGTAGAATATGGATAAGTGGTAGCTTATAGGTTGGTGTTGAATGAAATGGATTGATACACCCTTGTTGGTGGTTAGATGCTGGGTAGATTTGGGTACAATTATTTATCAATATATGTAAACAAGGAGGGATAGTTTTTGAGTGCAGAGCTAATCAGTGGAAAGGAAATTGGAAAACAAATTAGGGAAGAGTTGAAAAAGGAGATTGAACAGTTAAAAAAAGAAAAAGGAGTAACACCTGGTCTTAACGTTTTATTGGTAGGTGAAGACCCTGCATCCCAAACCTATGTTGGAATGAAGGAAAAAACTGCTGGTAATTTAGGTATTAATTCTGTTGTTGAAAGGGTTCCTGCTGACACAAGCGAGGAGGAAGTTTTGAACTATGTTGAAAAATGGAATAATGATGACAGCGTCCATGGAATCTTGGTTCAACTACCCTTACCCGATCATATCAATGAAGGTAAGGTCTTGGATGCAATTTCAATTGAAAAAGATGTAGATGGGTTTCATCCTGAAAACGTAGGAAGACTTGTGGTGGGTGAAGATGCCTTTATTCCTTGTACTCCTTATGGTATCATCAAGCTTTTAGAATATTCCAATGTTGACATCGAAGGTAAGCATGCAGTAGTTCTTGGAAGAAGCAATATCGTGGGTAAGCCCATATCTATTTTGCTATTAGAGAGAAATGCTACTGTTACTATCTGCCATTCTAGGACTAAGAATCTGTCCGAAATAACCAAACAAGGAGATATTTTTGTTGTGGCCGTTGGTAGACCTGAGATGGTTACTGGGGACATGATAAAGCCTGGAGCCGTTGTCATAGATGTTGGGGTTAACAGGGTAGAAGATAAGCTTAAAGGAGACGTGGAGTTTGAGTCAGCTAAAGAAGTCGCTGGAATGATCACTCCTGTTCCTGGTGGAGCTGGTCCAATGACTATAACTATGCTGATGAATAATACCCTAGAATCTGCAAAGAGACATGCAAAGTAACTCTCAAAGTTTTACGGTTACAGAACTGACCCGGTATGTTAGAAACATACTGGGTCAGGATTCTGTTTTAAGGGACTTTTGGGTTAGGGGAGAGATATCTAATTTTAAGCACCATAACTCCGGACATATGTACTTTACATTAAAGGACCAGGGTTCTAGCTTGCGGTGTGTTATGTTTAAAAACCGTAATAGAACCCTAAATTTTCGCCCAAAAGATGGAATGAAGGTATTTTCTAGGGGGTCAATTGGTGTTTTCGAGAAAGCAGGCTTGTATCAATTATACGTAGATGAATTAATGCCTGATGGAGTTGGAGATTTATACCTGGAATTTGAAAAATTAAAAGAAAAACTTAAGGAAGAAGGTTTATTTGATGATGCTAATAAAAGGCATCTACCCAGATTTCCACAAAAGATTGCTATAATAACTTCCCCTACCGGTGCTGCCGTGAGGGATATGATAGTAACTATTTCAAGGAGATTCCCGGGTACAGATATTATTGTGGTTCCTGTAAGAGTTCAGGGTGAGTTTGCAGCGAATGAGATTTCATATGCTCTGGAATTAGCTGATAAGGTTCTTTTGCCTGATGTGATATTAACTGGTAGAGGTGGCGGCTCCATAGAGGAGTTATGGCCTTTTAATGAAGAGACGGTTGCAAGGTCCATATTCAACTGTACCACCCCGATCGTTTCTTGTGTTGGTCATGAAACTGATTTTACTATTGCAGACTTTGTCGCAGATGTCCGTGCACCTACACCAACTGCAGCGGGTGAGATAATTGTACCCGACAAAAATGAACTTAAAAAAAACATTGAAGATTATAAAAAGAGGATGGCAAATTCACTTGATTATAAGGTGAGAAATCTATCAGAGCAACTATCCGATTTGAAAACAAGAACTGTTTTGAAAGACCCATACTTTATAACTGAGGAAAGAAAAAAAGAACTGGAATTTTTATATCAACGTTTATTAAGAGAAAAGTACCATTATTTTAAAGCCAAAAAACAGGTTTTGACTGGATTGATAGATAGATTAGAAGCTTTAAATCCTCTAGGAGTATTAAAGCGGGGCTACTCACTATGTGAGAAAGAAGATGGGTCCATAGTGGAAAGTGTCAATGAATTATCGGTTAATGAAAGTATTAAGGTGAATTTTAAAGATGGTAAAGCTGATTGTAATGTAAAGGGTTTATCCTCTCAGAGAGAAGGGGGCTTTAAGAAAAATGACCGATTATAAAGACGAAGATAATAATCTTGGACAGACTTGGGAAGACAAAGCTCTAAATGATGAAGGTGGAAATAGCTTATCTGTAGAAGATGTGAGTTTTGAAAAGGCACTTCAGGAATTAGAGAAAGTGGTAAGTTCATTGGAAAGTGGCAGGTTAACTTTGGATGAATCTGTAAAGAAATTTCAAAAAGGGATTGAATTGACAAAGGTTTGTAGTGAAAAACTAGATAGAGCTGAAGAAAAGATAAATATTTTAATTCAAGATGAGGATGGAGAGTTGAAAACAAGTCCTTTTGAGCCCGAGGAGGATCAATAAAAATTGGAATTAAAATCATATATAGATGATAAGGTCAAATTTATAGATGCGCACTTGGAAAGGCTATTGCCTCCCAAAGAACAATATCCGCCTGTTATTCATGAAAGCATGCATTATAGCGTATTTGCAGGTGGCAAAAGATTAAGGCCGGTTCTAACTGTTGCTACAGGGGAGATGCTCGGTGCAAACCAGGATGACTTGATTCCCTTCGCTTGCGCTGTGGAACTTATACATTGCTACTCTTTGGTTCATGATGATTTGCCGGCACTAGATAATGACGACTTGAGAAGAGGAAAACCTACAAATCACAAAGTTTTTGGTGAAGCTAATGCAATATTAGCTGGAGATGCTCTTTTGAATAGGGCTTATGAAATCATGTTGGAGCACGGCTTGAAGGGAAACCTTGATTCTGGAATCTACCTGAGGGCCGCTAGAGAAATCTCCAATGCTATTGGAACAGGGGGGATGATAGGAGGGCAAGTAGTAGATCTACAGGTAGAAGGTCAAGAAATTGAAGAAGATATATTATTGTACATACATAACAACAAGACGGGAGCCTTGCTTAAAGCTTGTGTTAAATCGGGAGCAGTTTTAGCCAAGGCCCAAGAAAGTGATATAAAAAGAATGGAACGCTTTGCTGAACATGTAGGGCTTGGATTTCAGATTGTAGACGATATCTTGGATGTGACTTCGACCCAAGAGAAACTCGGGAAGGAAACAGGCAAAGATGAGGTTATAGAAAAAGCGACCTTCCCTAGAATTTATGGTCTAAATGAGTCCAGGAAAAAAGCTGAAAAAATGTTGCAAAAAGCTTTGGATGAGTTGAATTGTTACGATGAAAGTGCTGATATCTTAAGGGAATTAGCAAGATACTTGATCAACAGGGATTATTAATAAAAACTTTTTAGTATCGGAATATACTGCAGCAGTGAAATTAAAGTGTATTTTCTTACTAATGATCCTATGATATAATTAAAGTAACAATGGGCGATGGACGGTGCAGTATCCTAGTGGGAGATCCCATCTCGCGAAGGCGGGCCTAAAAATCCGCTAAAGGGCACATCGATGAAGTCCCTGGTGTTGGCTTCTGGCGCCCAGCTAGGGGTCGATGCTGGGGGTTAAGAAGGTAGGGCGGTCTACAACGGCATGTAGGGCGCGTCCCTGCCTTCGTGGAGACCCAGAGATCGTAAATCGATATTATACCGGGGATAAGAGATTTACGACCTGGGTAAAACCTGCATGCGGTGCAAAACTGTGTGTAGTGTAGCCTGCCTTGAGTGGTAACGGTGGATGGTTCATAAAGCTATAAAACCGAAGGCGCCTAGGATTTATAGTAATGGCTTGAAACCGTTACTGCAAAAGAGGCTAGGAGGTGGGCAATGCCTGTCGAGGAAAGCTCCTAGGCTGTTCCTGAAACTCAGGAGACAATCCAGGGATTGAAATGTGGACTAAGTGGTAATCTGGCACCATCCTCATAAAAGGATGGAGAAGCCATCAAAGGGAAACCGCCTTCCTGGAAACAGGAGGTTGGCTTCTGGGAAAACAGGCTAGACCTTAAGCCACAACATTTACCTGGATTGTTACCGTCCCATCGCCCAATTAATGGTTTTATTTTTCATGAGGTGACTATGTTTGGGAAATAATAATAAAAATAAAAATGATTATATATACAAATGGGCCATTTATATAAGCATTTGGACCTTTATCCTAGCTATAGGGTTTAGCATAATAACGCAGTTTATACTCGGACAAGTGCAATTATTAATATTACACTTCATAGTGTTAATTTTGGTTATATTGACAGGAATAGTTTTTGATCTAATCGGTATATCAGCAACTTCTGCTGTGGAAGCTAATTTAAATGCCAGGGCTGCAAATAAAGTTTATGGTGCCCAAAAGGCTGTTAAATTGGTGAAAAATAGAGATCAAGTGGCAAGCTTTTGTGCTGATGTAATTGGTGATATAGCAGGAATTGCTACGGGTTCAATTGCAGCAATTTTGGTTATCAGGATGATAATGTTACATGAATATCTTGGGACGACTACCTTGAATATTATCCTAACTGCCCTGGTTTCTTCATTAACCGTTGGTGGTAAGGCTTTTGGAAAACATATTGCTGTTAAATATGGCACAGAAGTGATTTTTTATGTTGGAAAAATATTAACGAAAGTAGATGATATCGTAGATGCGATTTTGAGGATGCCAAAAGCTCCTTTTAAAAGTAGAAAGTGAGGTCATCTTTCAAATGGAAACTCTCCTTGAAAAATTAAGTCTGCCTCATGAACTAAAAGACCTAAAAATTGAACAGTTAGAACAGTTGGCTGGAGAAATAAGAGAATATCTGGTAAACGACCTTTCAAAAATTGGAGGGCACCTGGCACCTAATTTGGGTGTAGTGGAACTTACTCTTTGCCTTCATAATGTGTTTTCTGCTGAGAAAGACAAAATAATTTGGGATGTTGGCCACCAATCCTATGTGCATAAAATGTTGACTGGACGGTTAGATAATCTATCCACTATCAGGCAATTTCAAGGTATTGGTGGGTTTCCTGATCCTAAAGAAAGCAAATACGATGCGTTTAAAACAGGCCATAGCAGTACTTCTATATCTGCAGCCCTGGGTTTGTGCAAAGCAAGAGATCTAGCAGGTAGGAAGGAAAGAGTGATAAGTGTTATTGGTGATGGTGCCCTTACAGGTGGTATGGCTTTTGAAGCTCTTAACCAGGCAGGTCATGAGCAGACTGACATAAATGTGGTTTTAAATGACAATGAAATGAGCATAAATGAAAATGTAGGGGCCATGTCTTCTTACTTAACAAGGGTAAGAACGGACCCTAAATATCAACGTGTCAAGGAAGATGTTGAATTTTTATTGAAAAGAATACCAGCTATAGGTGGTACTGTTATAAAGTCTCTGGAGAGGGTAAAGGATACACTGAAGTATCTAATGGTGTCAGGCCTTTTATTTGAAGAACTAGGCTTCACCTACCTTGGACCAGCAGACGGGCATAATATTTCCAACCTTAGGCAACTATTGAATAACGCTAAAACCATAAAGGGCCCTGTTTTGGTCCATGTTGTAACGAAAAAAGGAAAGGGATATTCACCGGCAGAGAAAGAACCTGATCTGTTTCATGGGATAGGTCCTTTTGATAAATCCACAGGTAAAGTACAAAAATCAGGTGAAGATGAACCACCCACTTATTCAAAGGCATTTGGAAAAATACTGACGGATTTTGCCGGGGAAGATGATAAGATCATTGCCATAACTGCAGCTATGTGTTCTGGAACGGGTTTGGATATTTTTAGGAAGACGTACCCTGACCGCTTTTTTGATGTAGGCATTGCTGAACAGCATGCTGTGACCTTTGCTGCAGGTCTGGCAAAAGGTGGTTATAAGCCGGTGCTGGCTATCTATTCTACATTTTTGCAAAGAGGTTATGATCAACTTATCCATGATGTTTCGTTGCAAAATCTTCCAGTGGTTTTTGCTATTGACAGGGCAGGGATAGTTGGTGGGGATGGTGAGACTCACCAGGGTTTATTCGACCTTTCCTTTTTAAGAAGTGTTCCAAATATAGTAGTGATGGCTCCTAGGGACGAAAAAGAATTAAAGGAGATGCTATCTACTTCCCTTCAGCTTAACCAACCGGTAGCTATTCGCTACCCTAGGGGAAAAGGTGAAGGTGTTAATATGGATAATTATAATACTAGCATTGCCTTAGGCCAAGGAGAAGTTTTGAAAACCGGAAAAAATATAGCCTTACTTGCTATTGGATCCATGGTAAAGATAGGAAAAGAAACTTCAAAAATACTAGAAGATCATGGAATAAACGCCACTCTTTTTGATGCCAAGTTTGTTAAGCCCCTAGATAAGGTTAGTATCATAGAACTGGCCCAATCTCATAGTGAGTTGTATACCCTTGAAGAGAACAGTATTGTAGGAGGATTTGGTAGTGGAGTTCTTGAACTTCTGTCTGATCATGGCTTGGCAGATAGGTTGATTGAGAGATTTGGGATTGAAGATAGATTTATCGAACATGGTGATAGAAAAGCCATCCTGGAAAAATACAATTTATCACCTGAGAAATTAAGTTCAAGAATTTTAAATAAGAACCGGAGTGAAAAGTTTGGGTTCTGTTAAGAAAAAAAGGTTGGATCAAATTCTAGTTGAGAACAACTTTTGCAATACAAGGGAAAAAGCTAAGAGAATCATAATGACGGGCAAAGTTTTTGTGGATGGCAAGAAAGTAGATAAGCCTGGAACTAAATTTAAAGATGATATTTTTCTTGAAATTAAGGATAATAATGAAGCCAAGTATGTAAGTAGGGGTGGGTTAAAATTAGAGAAAGCAATAGAGACATTTGAGATAGATATCCGGGATAGGGTTTGCCTTGATGTAGGGGCATCAACCGGTGGCTTTACTCACTGCCTTCTTTTAAAAGGTGCAAGACATGTTTATTCCCTCGATGTTGGATATGGTCAAATAGCATGGGAGCTAAGATGTAGTGATAAAGTGACGGTGCTCGAAAGGACAAATATAAGGCATGTTTCCAGGGAAAAATTCCAATTAAAACCTGATTTGGCCTGTGTAGATGTTTCTTTCATTTCCCTGGAATTGGTTTTACCTAAATTAAATGAAATAATCCACTCGCCTAAATCCATTATCTTGTTGGTTAAACCCCAATTTGAACTTGATAAGGACAAAATAGGAAAGAAAGGGGTGGTAAAGGAACTAAGTTATCACTTTGAGGCCATAAAAAAAGTAATTGAGGCTGCCCTTGAAATTAACTTCTCATTTATTTCACTAACTTATTCTCCTATTAAAGGTCCAAAGGGTAATATCGAATATTTGGCTTATTTTGAACAAGATGTTAATAATAATATATTAGATGGAGTGGAAGTTGACAGTGAGATTATCAAAGGTGTAGTAGACGAAGCCCATGACAGATTGTCCTGTTGTGATTAAGGGAGGATTTATATGCAAAAAATTGGCCTGATACCAAATCTCAAAAAGGAAAAGGCATTAGAACTCACAAGAGATTTATACAACAAATTTAATGAGTATGATGTTAAAGTCTATTTACCTCTAGAGTGTGCCAAAGCCTTGGATAAAAAAGATCTGGGTGTAGATTCTGATGTAATCACAGAAAACGCAGATTTATTGTTGGTTCTAGGTGGAGATGGGACTCTATTAAAAGTGGCCAGGGACTTTGTAAAATATAATATTCCTATATTGGGCATAAATGTAGGTAAAGTTGGGTTTCTTACTGAAATTGAAATAGGTGAAATAAACGGCCACATCGAAGATATAATCGAAAGAAATTATGAAATTAAGGAAAGAATGATGCTTGAAACCATGGTTATAAGAAACGGTGACGAGATATGTAAATTTTATGCATTGAATGATATAGTTATTTCAAAAGGGCCATTTTCTAAGCTGATTAAACTTAAAACAACAGTAAATGACCATCAATTGGAAACATATCCCGGAGATGGTATTATTGTGGCAACCTCTACCGGTTCTACGGGCTATTCTTTATCTGCAGGGGGGCCTGTGATAAATCCCGAGCTGAAAGCCATGGTAATTACCCCTATATGTCCTCACCTTTTACATAGTCGTCCAGTGATAACTTCCCCTGAAGAAAAAATTATTATCTCCATAAATTCCAATTCAACACCTGTTGCGTTGACAGTGGATGGTCAACAGAGCTTTACTTTGCAGGATGAGGACAAAATTTGTATACAGGCATCGAAATATACTACCAAAATCGTTAAACTTAATCAAAGAAGCTTTTATGATGTATTGAATCATAAGTTGGTAGAAAGAAAAGAATAGAGTTAAAACTAAGAATTTGTTGTTCTAAGCTAATTTATGAGGTGAAGAAAGTATGTTGATCCACTTGGAAATCAAAAATTTTGCCCTGATTGACAACCTGGAACTTGAGCCCGGAGCTGGACTTAATATACTCACGGGTGAAACGGGAGCGGGAAAAACCATTGTTTTAGATGCTCTAGGAATAATTCTAGGAGATAGGGCTTCTACGGAAATGATAAGACAGGGAAGTAAAAAGGCCTTGGTCCAGGGGGTTTTTTCTCTGAGCAAAGGAAGTGAAAATGAAGAAAATGGAAGAGACAGGATAATTTCTTATCTAAATGACGTAGGAATAGAAATGGATAAAGATGATGATCTTATAATATCCCGGGAAATTTCGTCAAGTAAGAGTTTGTTGAGGATAAATGGTACGGTAACAACTATAAGCAATCTGAAAAAACTGACAAAACAGCTTGTAGATATCCATGGTCAGCACCAACACCAATCTCTACTATCGGAGAAAAATCACCTTGATATTCTTGATGCTTATGGGGGCGAGGAAATACTTTCCCTTAGAGATGAGTTAAAGGCAACTTATCTGGAAAGGGAAAAGAAGTCCAGTGAACTAACAGACTTAAAAGGAGATCCGAAAGAAAGAGAAAGACGAATGGACCTATTAAAATTTCAACTGGATGAAATAGAATCTGCAAACTTAATCCAGGGAGAAGAAGAGGAATTGATCAAAAAGAAAAAAAAGCTGTTAAACTATGAGAAACTTAAAGAAGGAGTTTATAGAGCATATGATGTTATTTATCGTGGTGAGAGTGAAAGTTCTGTAACCGATAAATTGGGACAAGTCTTAGGTGAATTGAAGGACTTGATTGAAATGGATGAAGGTTTGAAGTCTCCTATCAATGAAATTGAGACAGCAATGATACAGTTGGAAGAAGCAGGTCAAGGTCTTGGCACTTATTATCAAGATGTTGAAATGGACCCTATGGAACTGAAAGAAATAGAAGATAGATTGGAAACAATTAATGATTTAAAAAGGAAATATGGCAATAATATTAGTGAAATATTAACCTACATAGAAGAGATAAAAAGTGAACTTGAGTGGTTGGAAAATTCTCAGAGTAAAGCCGCTCTAATAGAGGCTGAAATTAAAGATTTAAATGAGGAATTGGAGAAAAAAGCCCTGGAACTATCAGGGAAAAGGCAAGAAATATCTAAAACATTAGCTGCTGATATAGCTTCAGAGTTGAAGGATCTCGCTATGGAAAAGGTTAACTTTGAAGTTTCCATAGAGGAGTCAAAGCTTAGCTCTACAGGTAAGGATAAGGTGGAGTTTTTGATCAGCCCAAATCCTGGTGAACCACTAAAACCTTTGATCAAAATAGCATCTGGTGGTGAATTGGCTCGAATAATGCTTGCTTTAAAATCAGTTCTGGCAAAAGTTGATGAGATATCCACTTTAATATTTGATGAGATTGATACAGGAATAAGTGGAAAGGCGGCGCAAAAAGTAGGCGAAAAAATGGAAAAACTTGCCAAGGAAAAGCAGGTTTTGTGTGTTACTCATTTACCTCAGATAGCTTCTAGAGCAGATACCCACTTTTGCATTTATAAAGAAGAAAAGGAAAATAGAACCTTTACTAGTATTGCTAAATTAACAGAAGAAAAAAGGGTCTATGAAGTTGCAAGGATGTTTGATGGTGCAAATCCATCTGAAATTTCTTTATCTCATGCAAAAAAAATGATTAAAAAGGAAAATTAGTTTAGCTGTAGATAGGCTAATATTTATTTAAAAATTGGGACACCATTTAAATTAAAATGGTGTTTTTTTATTGTCAAAGATTCGAAACTGTAGCCTTCTTTACCTATTTAAAAACGGTATATGACAAAGTTCCAAGGGGGAATTTAATTAGTACCTGAATTAAAATAAAAAATAAATAGGAGTGTTGCCGGTGTGAATCGTACCAGCAAATGTAGAAAAAAATTAGGTTTTATCCTGGCGCTTTTGATAGTAGTTTTATCCTTTAGTCCACCGGTACGACAGGTCAGTGAAATCCCAGGAAATTTAACTTTGTTAAAAGGAGAAGCAGAAAAACTTGAATTAAATTATCCGCTGACCTTAGAAGTTCAGGGAGAAGATGATTCCCTCTTGTTTGATAAAGAATCTATGAAGATAAAACCCCTTGAACTTGGGGAAATCAGCTTAGAATTTAAGTTATTTGGCTATATTCCCCTCAGAAAAGTTGATGTTGAGATTGTTTCTCCTGTTAAACTGATTCCCAGTGGGAAATCTGTTGGGATTAAATTAAGTTCTTCGGATACCATGGTGGTTGGATTTCACAAAATTGAAACAAACATGGGAACTTTATCACCTGGTAAAGAAGCGGGCTTAGAAAAGGGGGATGCAATTCTTGAAATAGAGGGCAAAAAAGCTGGAAATGTTGAAAAGGCTGCAGAGATTTTATCTAAGTTTACTGAGGAAAAGTCAGAGATTAATATGTTAATCGATAGAGAAGGAAAAGAAAAAGAAATAAAGGTAGAACCCGGTAGGTGTTTGGAAGAAGATGAGTATTATGCAGGGCTGTTTATTAAGGATACAAGAGCTGGAGTAGGAACCCTAACCTATATTGATCCAGAAGAGGATCGATTCGGTGCCCTTGGGCATTCCATTTCAGAGGTAGGGGTAGATAAACCGATTGAAATTAATAATGGTGAAATCGTTACCTCGAATATCCTAGGCATTAGGAAAGGAGAAAGAAATGAGCCCGGAGAAAAGAGAGGTACTTTTATAGATAGTAACGGCTCTTTGGGTACAATTGATAAAAATACGGAGTTTGGCATCTTTGGTGATAACAATCTAGATCTAGATGAGGAGAAGTTATACTATGATGAGGCGATTCCAGTAGGGATGGTCCAACATGTCGAGGAAGGTCGCGCTGAAATTCTCACCGTCATAGAAGGCCAAAAAGTTGAAAGTTTTGATATTGAAATCAGAAGGGTGATGCCGCAAAACTATGACTCTAACAAAGGTATGGCTATTGAAGTAACAGACCCAGAATTGCTCGATAAGACAGGAGGAATAGTTCAGGGAATGAGCGGTAGTCCTATCATTCAAAATGGTAAGTTAGTGGGAACCGTTACCCATGTGTTTATGAACAATCCCCAAAAGGGATATGCTGCTTATATGGAATGGATGTTACATGAATCCGGTGAAATAGACAATTACCAATAAAATCTGGTTAGGCGGTTAGCCGCCTCCTATTGGCGGCTAACCGAATTATTGTAAAATTTTTAATTATAGAAGGAGTTAAATATTCATACGTCGAAGAATGATAATTAGTAGGAAATATAAGCCTGCTAATATAAAATTTAACAGTAGCGATTATTTTTAGTAAACAGTTAAAAGGGGGTATTACAGTGGCAAGAGTTTTGATAGTGGATGATAACAAAGAATTTTGTGAGATTTTGAAAAATTACTTGGACGAGCAGGAAGGTATGGAAGTTGTAGAAGTAGCTTATAATGGTGATGAGGCTCTAGAAAAAATAAAAGAGACAGAACCAGATGTTTTGCTGTTGGATGTTATTATGCCTGTTCTTGATGGTATTGGTGTACTAGAAAAGTTAAAGAGTGAAGAAATGAAGGATTATAATCCTAAAATTATTATGTTAACCGCCTTTGGCCATGAAGATATTACTCAGAAGGCTGTTAACTTTGGAGCTCATTATTATATTATGAAACCCTTTAATATGAAAATACTGGTAAAAAGGATTAATCAAATATACTATGGAGTAGAAAAAGAAGCTACTCAAGAAATAAAACCGGAGGTTAATAGTAGTATCCAAAGCGAGAGTATAGAAAAATCTGGTGATAAAGTTAATGACAAGCTTGACGAAAACTTACCCTCCTATGATCTTGAATCTGAAGTGACAAATATTATTCATGAAGTAGGAGTACCTGCCCATATAAAAGGGTATCTTTACTTGAGAGAAGCGATAATGATGGTTATTGAAGATATTGATCTTCTTGGGTCTGTAACCAAGGAGTTATATCCTAAGATTGCAGATAAATATATGACTACACCTAGTCGAGTGGAAAGAGCAATTAGACATGCTATAGAAGTTGCATGGAATAGAAATGATTTAGATACTATAAAAGGTTTTTTTGGTTACACCGTTGATACTGAAAAAGGAAAACCTACTAATTCAGAATTTATTGCTATAGTTGCTGATAGGTTAAGGCTCAATAAAAAAGTCAAATCTTAGTTAGTAAGAAAATATACTTTAATTTCACTGCTGCAGTATATTCCGATACTACAAA
>CAZCIZ010000011.1:0-46219 GCA_964498995.1 uncultured Clostridia bacterium
TTTAAATATCGGAATATACTACTGCGGTAAAATTAAAGTTTATTTTCTTACTAAATCACTAAACTCCAAAATATTTAGTGCTTTTTATCAATCTAGTCTGGATTAAGGTTCTCAGCACAATCCTAGAAAAGATTATGGCGGTAAACATGCTGGCAACAATACCCACCGAAAGGGTAATTGCAAAACCTCTTACCGGTCCAGTGCCAAAATAAAATAGGATTGCAGCCCCAATCAAAGTTGTGATATTGGAATCCAAAATTGTAGACAATGCCTTTTTAAATCCTGAGTCCACAGAAGTTCGAATTGTCTTTTTATCCCTCAGTTCTTCCTTGATCCTTTCAAAAATTATTACATTAGCATCCACAGCCATACCGATTGAGAGTACCAACCCTGCGATTCCAGGAAGGGTAAAGGTAGCATCCAAGCTTATCAAAGCCATAAATAAGATTATCAGATATAAACACAGGGCAAAACAGGACATTATGCCGGGCAACCTGTACATAACTATCATGAATAAAAGTACCAGCACTATAGCAACAATAGCAGCCGTCACGCTGTTATCTATCAAGTCCGCACCTAAGGTGGGGCCTACCGTTCTTGTTTCTAGTTCAGTCAAGGTTACAGGAAGAGCCCCTGTCCTTAACATCAAGGCAATATTTCCTGCTTCATCAACATCACCGACATTTTCAATAGAAGCTTCCCCTCCTGTGATTGGTTCATTCACCTCAGGTGCGGATATTATCTCATTGTCCAAAATCATAACTATCGGCTGACCTACATAAGCTGTGGTAGCCTCTGCAAACTTATCCCTTCCTTCAGCTGTGAATTCTATTCCCACAAAGGGTTGACCCTGAGGATTATAGGCAACGGAAGCATCAGCCAGTTCATTACCCGTCAATAAAGGATCATATCTTTCCAAAACCTCATCAGAAACTGTTTCCCTTTCTTCAGGATCTTTTTCTGCGGCTGCTCGGCTCAAGTCAACATCAAAATCAGGATCTTCCAGGATTTCAGGGCCATAAAACTCTAACTGGGCAGTCCTCCCGATTACCTCCATTGCTTCTTCCCTATCCAAGTCTTCACCTGCCAGCTCAATCCTGATTCTATCATGACCTTCCCTTTGAATAACAGGTTCGCTGACTCCCAGTTCATCGACCCTATTTCTTATCACGGTCATAGCTCTTTCGACCACATCATCACCGGTTCCCTCATCCTCTTGATCTTCAGCCTGAAGCAGAACGTACACACCCCCGGCAAGATCAAGACCCAGGTTGGCATTTTCCCTGATATATGATGAGGCTGGAGATAATATCCCCACTATTACAGCGAGGATAGCGGCCAAAATAATCACTTTGCTCCAACGGATCATATTCACACCTCATTACTAATTATTATTTTTTTATTTCAAATTTATTTCAAAGTCTTGACAGAAAAACTTCTAAGCCTATTCAAAGCAGAAGCAAGTTCAAAAGAACGAAACCTGGCAAATTCTCCCGGGTGTTCTCCTCCTTTAAATCCCGAGATAACATCTAACCCTTTTTTATCTATATCTTCTATCACCTGTTCTATCGCCTGCCGTAGAGGCCAACCGTTGCTCAAGTAATTTTTATACAAATAATATATCCCTTCGCCAATAGCCCGAGTTTGACTGTTATCAATCAATTGTTCAACTTCTGATAAAATTATATCTTCAGTCCCATACTGGATTTGGGTTAGACCTCTTTCTTTGAGCTTTTTCTTTTTACCTTTTCTGGGATCAAGTCCTTTTGGCGAGGGTATCCTGTTTAGAACCTCTCCAAAAGTTTGCCCACCTTCAAGGGATCTTTTGGTTTCATAGGCGCTGGCAATTTCCTTAGCCTCTCCCGTCACATTATAAGCATAGTAATGATCCATCATGATAACTCTGTCAGATACATCAAAGTAATCCCCGGAACCACCTACAACCAAAATTGTACTTACCCCAAGATCTCTGTACATGGTTCTGATTTTATCGATAAATGGGGTGATAGGTTCCTTATCCTTAGCTACCAGGTTTTGCATCCTAACATCCCTGATCATAAAATTCGTAGCGGAAGTATCTTCATCCAATAAAAGCAGTTTCGCCCCCATTTCTAAAGTTTCCATTATATTAGCTGCCTGGGATGTAGACCCGCTAGCATCTTCACTTGAAAAGCTGGTAGTATCGGCACCATGGGGAAGATTATTTATAAAAGGGCTAATGTTCACCTTTTCAACTCTTCTACCATCTTCAGCTCTTATTTTGACTGAACTCTCTGTAGCTACTACAAGTTCTCTTCCATCTCCGGGCAAGTGATTGTAAATACCCCTTTCCATGGCTTTAAGCAAGGTAGATTTGCCATGATAACCACCACCTACGATCAAGGTTATACCTTCTTCTATACCCATCCCCTTAACTTCACCCCTATTGGGCAAGGTCACCTCTATTTCCAGGTCCTCAGGAGATTCAAACTTGACTGCCCCTTTATCTAAGGGCCGGTCATCTACACCACTTTTCCTAGGTAGAACAGCTCCATTACCAACAAAAGCAACATAGCCGCTATTCTTCAGATAATCTCTAAGGAAATCCTGATCTTCTACCACAGCTAGATGCTCTTCAACCATGGTTGGATCTAAAGCTTCATATAAAAGGGATTCCTTCACCACAGTTCTTATCTCTGCTTCAAACATTTTAATAGCTTCCTTACCAAGGATTTTTCTCCCTTTGGCGGGAAGTCCCACAATAAACCTTGCTTCCACAAAATCCTCAGTAACAATCATAGATGTTCTTTCCAAAACCTCCTGGTTACCTGTATCTATAGCGATCACTCCACTTTTCCCCGTTCCTTTTCCCTTTTTCACCTTGTTGCAGGCCTTTGAAAAAGCCCTGGTGAGATAATCCTCCAAGGCAATTTTTCTTGATTTATTAGCAAATAGTTTTTCCGGAAGGTTTGAAGTTTCATGGGTGACCCTAAAACGCAGTTTTGAAGGACTTGCAAAGGGATCACCTTGAACATAATCTATAAACAAGGTGCCTTCAGGGTAGTCATATTGACCTTGAATATCTTTATAAGCCTTATATCCTTTTCCATCAATTCTATTTAGGGTGTCAAGCAAATACTCAAGTTTTGCCATGATATCATATCCACCTCCTGTTTACATCATTTCATTTGTTGATTTGTCTACAACGGAAATAGCTTCATCAACATCTATCCCTGTGTAGATAGCCGCCCTGCCTATCCTCTCTGGGATTATAAATGGCATAACCTCTCCCCTTCTTTTCTTATCAGTTGCAAAATATTTCCTCAAATCACCGGGGTTAAAACCCCTTGGTAAAGGGGGTGGATTTAATTTGGAAATCAAATTTATAATTTCAGCTTTGTCCTGAGAAGTTATAATCTCCTTACTGTAAGATAGTTCTGAGGCAAATATTATCCCCCACATCACGGCTTCTCCATGAATAAAGTATTCATAATTAGTAATGCCTTCGAGGGCATGGGCAAAAGTATGGCCGAGATTCAATAACTGTCTTGTCCCGTGATCTTTTTCATCCAAGTTGACTACTTCTGCCTTGATATCGCAGGCCTTATAGATTATCCTTATCAGCTCATCATCCTGTTGTGGTTTGTCTTTTTCCATATATTCCTTTAGCAAAAAAAAATATTCCCGGTCCCACAGTATAGCAGATTTAACGATTTCAGCCAAACCAGCTTTAAAATCTCTAAGGGGTAGAGTTTGTAAAAATTCAAGATCGATTAAAACTGCTTTCGGATGATAAAAGTTTCCAATCAGATTTTTTTGCATGGGATGATTTACTGCAACCTTCCCCCCTACACTGCTGTCTACCTGAGATAATAAAGTTGTAGGAACTTGAATAAATTTAGTCCCTCTCATATAAGTGCTAGCTACAAAACCTGTCAAATCACCTACTACTCCTCCTCCAAGAGCTATAAAAAAAGAATCCCTGTCCATTTCAAACTCACATGCTTCATCATATAATTCCCTGGCCATATCCAGAGTCTTTGTCCCTTCTCCAGGGGGCAGTACCCTAAACCTAAAATTTATCCCTTTATCGTAACCTACAGCTTCACCTTTTAAAATTCCTTTAATCTTATCCGCATAATCATTATAAACATTTTCATCAGTTACGATCAAAGCTTTTGCTTTATCAGGCAATAAGTTTGTAAGTTCCTTCAGGTTTCCTTTGTTTATCAGAATAGGATAATTATCATTCTCTGTCTTTACATACAAGCTTGGCATGACCTTTTATACCTCCCGCAAGTACTCGAGATAATTTTGATATGATCTTAGCAGTTCTTCATATGAATCTTGTCCGAACTTTTCCTTAATTGCCCGGCATAACTCCCAGGCAACAACACTTTCCCCAACCACACTACAAGCGGGAACTGCACAAGTATCGGATCTCTCAACACTGGCTGAAAAAGTTTCCTTGGTATCTAAAGAAACACTTTTCAATGGATTATACAATGTAGGAATAGGCTTCATAGCAGCTCTGATAATCAGCGGCTCCCCGTTGGTAACTCCACCTTCCAAACCGCCTGCATTATTGCTTTTGCGCTTAAACGATCTCTCTTTTTTATCATAGTAAATTTCATCATGGACCTTAGATCCAGGCATTTCACTGCTTTCAAAACCCATCCCAATCTCCACTCCCTTGATCCCCTGTATACTCATCAGAGCTCCAGCCAGGTTTCCATCTAGTTTTCTATCCCAGTGAACATAGCTTCCAAGTCCTGGAGGTAATCCAGATACTATCACTTCAAAGGTACCCCCAAGAGACTCCCCGGCTTCTTTTGCCCTGTCTATTTCATCTTTCATCTTTTCCGTAATTTGTTTATCATAACACCTGGTCTCAGAATCATCGGCATTAGCAAAAATATTTTGGGACTCTGAGTCGTCTCCATCTTTTACAAAAACCTGTCCAATGGAGGTAACATGACTAGAAATTTCTATCTTAAGCTTTTCGAGAAGCTCTTTGCACACTCCACCTACAGCAACCCTGAGAGCGGTCTCCCTGGCACTAGCTCGCTCCAAAACATTTCTTATATCCCCATGATTATACTTCAAAGCTCCTGGAAGGTCAGCGTGACCGGGTCTAGGATTTTTAACAGCCTTGTTTGACATGTTTTCTTTATTCTCTCCCACTGGATCCATTACTTCTTTCCAATTTTCAAAATCTTTATTTTTAATTTGAAGGCTGATAGGAGTACCCATGGTCTCTTTATACCTTAATCCTGACAGAAATTCAACTTTATCCTTTTCTATCTTCATCCGATTTCCCCTACCATAACCTTGCTGTCTCCTCATCAATTCATCATTTACATTCCCTGGTTCTATATGAACCCCCGACCAAAATCCTTCAATAATAGCTGTCAAGCAGTATCCATGTGATTCTCCGCCGCTTAGATATCTTAAGCTCATTAAGTTTTTACCTCCCCTCAAAATTCAACAACCACCGTTTCAAATCCATGCCCCCGGAAAATCCACCTAAACCTCCATCAGATTTTATGACCCTGTGACAGGAAATGACAATAGGGCAAGGGTTGGCCTTTAGAGCATTACCAACAGCTCTTGAATAATCTGGTCTTCCTTCTAGTGCCAAGGAAATCTCTTTGTAAGTAACAGTCCTTCCCCACGGTATTTCCTTTACTTTCATCAATACTTTTGTGGTGAATTCTGGGGTGGCATTCAAATTCACAGGAATATCTAGATTCATAAGATTCATATCTTTGCCTTTATTCTCAAAATAACTAATTAGATAATCTTTCAATAAAGGGAAGTCCTTCTCCGGCAAATTCTCAGAGAAAACCTTCCCCTCTCTTACTGGCAAAACTAGCCGATGAAGTTTTCCTTCTCTATGGTAACAAGTAATAGTTCCAATAGGACTGTCAAAACAATATTTGTACATAATAATCACCCACCCGCTAGTGAACCTCTCATGACTAAAGTCATGAAAATGCGTGGCTACTTTTTCAAATGTAATACATGATTCCATCCTGCCTTTTATTATGATAATCTTCGCATAACTTGTTCAGATTAATTCCTTCAAACTGCTTTTTTATTTCTACTTGGACATCATTATACATATCTTCGATTACCTGGGTGAGCTCATTATCCTTACTTCCCTTTTCTAGTTGAGTATCGCTATTTTTTTCAACGGAGGAACTCAGGTCTTCAAAGAGGGTTATAATTTCCCATACAGTTATATTAACAGGCGGTCGATTAAGCTGATAACCACCGCTAGCACCCCTAGAACTTCTTATTAAACCTTCTTTTTTCAAAGGTATGACCAGTTGTTCCAAGTATTTTTCCGAAATTCCCAAAGCTTTTGATGCTCTCTTGATTGGAATAATGCCTTCTTCATAGTTGAGGGCCAGGTAAAGCATGAACTTCAATGCCCAGTATGACCTGAGTGTAAGTTTCACAATATCACCTCTTTAAATTAGAAGCTCTGATAAAAAGGTTCTCTCTTTTGAAAACCAACCAATGATTCTACCTTGTGTTTTTCCAATTTTTCTTTTATAGTCCTAAAGCCAAAGCCAATATCTTCCGGGCGGTGTGCATCCGAACCCAGGGTAAAGGGTACACCTTTTTCAACCAGCTTTTTCATCAATTCGTCCGAGGGATAAATCTCACCTACAGGATGGCGAAGTCCGGCAGTGTTGATTTCAACCACCATATCAGAATCAGATACAACTCGGGCGACTTCCCCATAAACTTCTTCTAGAGAAATCTTTCCCGGTTTCTTTCCATATTTTTTAATCAGGTCAATATGCGCTATAATATCAAAGATTCCCGATTTTGCTAGATTCTTTACCTTTTCAAAATATTTCAAATAGAGGTCATCTATAGAATTATGATTAAAAAAATCATCTTGCCCTGGCTTACTAAAATCATAACCATCAATAAAATGTACAGACCCGATAATATAGTCCCATCTGCTATCACCGGTAAATTCCTTCAATTTTTCTTCTATGGAGCTTTGATAGTCCATTTCTACTCCTGTCTTTATATTTATTCTCTTCTTGTTTTTTGAATTTAAAGTATCAATATCTTCTAAATAATCTTCTAACTCCTCAAAATTCATAGAGCAAATGGTCTCAGCAGAAAAACCCAATATATCCATAGGGAAATGATCACTAAATCCAATCTCTTCTATCCCCTTCTCTACTGCCTTTTCTACATAATCCTCAATCAAACCTTCAGCATGACCACACCGTGATGTATGGATATGATAGTCTAACAACTATATCGCCTCTTTTCTTTTGAGTTCACCTATTTTATTTCTCTTGATGCCTGCTCTCAAGCTCCTCGATTAGATCTTTAATGGATACTTCTGTCTTTTCTAGGGATAATAAAAGATGAAAAATCAAGTCCGCTCCTTCATGAACTATTTCCTTTCGATTATTATCTTTAACAGCCATTATCATTTCTGCCGACTCTTCACCTAATTTTTTTAAAACACTGTTTTCTCCTTTATCACTCAGTTTTACTACATAGGATCCTTCAGGTCTATTCTCGAGGCGTTTTTTGATTATCTTTTCAAGGTAATAAAGCATATCTACGGGTTTAGACCCAAACTCATGGGACTTATAAAAACAACTATACCTCCCCGTATGACAAGCAGGACCCATGGGCTCTACCTCCAATAACAAAGTATCACTATCACAGTCGAGCTTAATAGATTTAACTTTTTGTTTGTTACCAGAGGTTTCTCCCTTATTCCATAATTCACCCCTAGAACGGCTATAAAACCAAGTATAACCGGTCTCTATCGTTTTCTTCAGGGCTTCTCTATTCATATAAGCGAGCATTAGGACCTGTCCAGTAGATACATCCTGCACTATAGCCGGTACATTCCCCTTGGAAAAATCCGTTTTTTCAACCAGTTCTAAACTCAATTTTCTAGCACCTCCAGAGCTGCTTCCAAAGTGAACTTATTTTTGTACAAAGATGTACCTACTATAACACCTTCAAAATTACCATGTTCTATTTCCTTAACTGTTTGCAAGTCAGTCAAACTACTTATTCCTCCCGATAGAATTACCTTCATTTTACTCCCAGACATTATCTCCTTTATCAGGTCAATATTGGGTCCCTGAAGAGCACCATCTTTACTTATATCTGTAATGATAATTCTCTTTGAACCCAGGGTTTCTAGATCAGATACAAAATCATTTATTTCAGTATTAGATGTTTCTGTCCAGCCTTTAATTGAAACCTTTCTATCCCTTACATCTACACCTACAAGGATTTTATCTTCACTAAAACCTTCTAGGCATTTTTTTAAAAACCCCTCATCTGCATGAGCTTTGGTCCCAAGAATAACTCTATCAACCCCTATGTTTAAAAGACTAGATATTTTGTCCATGCTCCTTATCCCACCTCCTACCTGGATCGGTATATCAATCTTTTCGATTATTTCCTCGATTACAGATAGGTTTTTAATTTCACCGCTAAAAGCTCCATCTAGGTCTACTATATGTAACCTCTTAGCACCTCGCTCTTGAAAATTTAAAGCCATTTCGGGTGGGTTGTTACTAAAAACCTGCTTTTTCTCTTTTTTCCCCTGGAAAAGCCTAACACAACAGCCCTCCATCAAATCTATAGCTGGAATCAGTTCCATTCTCTTTCCTCCTTCCAGATTTTGATCCGATCATAGTCGACCCTTTGTCGAGGGGATACCTTTATAGCTCTGGCTAAATGAAACAGCCTCATTCACGGCCCTGCCAAAACCTTTAAATATAGCTTCAGCAATATGATGACCATTTTCACCTGTGATTTTCTTAAGATGGAGAGTTAGACCGCTCTCCCTGGTGAAGGCTTTAAAGAATTCTTCAATCAATTCCACATCGAAGTCCCCTATCTTTTCAACTGGTATGTCTACATCGAAATTTAAATAAGCCCTGCCTGAAAAATCCAGGGCTATCAACATCAGAGCTTCATCCATAGGAAGATGAAGACTACCATATCGGGCTATGCTATCTTTTTTACCTAAAGCTTTTTTAAAAGCTTCTCCCATGGCGATTCCAACATCTTCCACTAGATGATGATTGTCTACCTCAACATCTCCTTCTCCTCTCAGCATTAAGTGTATCCCCGCATGGTAAGAAAAAAGTTCGAGCATATGATCAAAGAAGCCTGATGTTGTCTCAATATCCACCTTCGTCTCTTCATCCAGAGAAAGGTATACAAAAATTTCCGTCTCCCCGGTTTTTCGAGTCACCTTGGCTGTTCTGCTTTTTTCATTATCGTTAGTCATTTTGTTCTGAACCCTCCTTTACCATACTGCTCACCCACTCAAATAACTTCCTTTATATCCTTTAAAAGACTATTAATTCGAGACCTCTTTATTTGATAACTTCCCTGATTGGCGATCATCCTTGTGGTGATTTCCGTTATCGTCTCCACTTCTTCTAAATTATTTTCTTGAAGGGTGCTCCCAGTTGAAACCAGGTCCACTATTTGATCTGAAAGGTTCAACAGGGGAGCTAGCTCTATAGAACCATGCAGCTTGATGATATTTGCATTCTTTCCTTTTTCTTTAAAAAAACTTTCAGTTATTTTGGGAAATTTGCTCGCTACAGTAGTCCCCTTTGGGACAGTGTTTTTTTCCTTAGCCAAAACCATTCTGCAATACCCTATTTTCAAGTCCAAGAGCTCGTAAAATTCGGAATCTGATTCTATTAAAATATCTTTACCTACAACCCCTAAGTCTGCAGCTCCATTTTCCACATAAATTGGAACATCATCGGGCTTTGCCAAAATAAATCTAGTTTTATTGTCTTTATCTTCAAATATCAACTTTCTTCCAGGTTTCTCAATTTCATCTAAATTAAACCCTACTTTGTTCAAAATTTCCAGAGTCGGTTGCAGTATCCTACCTTTTGAGAGGGCTATGGTAAAGCTGCTGTTATTTCTCATGACCCCTTCCCCCCTCTTTATCAAGATTTTCAAAGTCCAACTTCTCTTTTATGATTTTATCCTTACTCATATAATGAATTTCCCTGACATTAAGGTCCATAGCTTTCTCCCTGGCTTTTTCATAACTTACCGGGTTAAGATCCATCAATAATGACCTGTTTTCATTTCTCTTTTCTTTTGCATATTCTATTGCCTTATTCTTTAAATCTTTATCATAACTCAAAAATATAGAAGCCATAGAATACTCCTCTTTTTCATACTCCAAAACATCCAAAAGTTTATCTAAAAAAAAGGCAAACCCAGTAGCAGGAGCTTCAACTCCATAAAAACTCATGAGCTCATCATATCTACCTCCACCGCAGAGGGGAAAGCCCGTCTTGCTAGAATATCCCTCCATGATAAAGCCCGTATAATAACCCGGCCTCCTTAATAGGGATAGATCAAAATTAATTTTGTCTCTTAACCCGTACTCTTCCACTATTTCAAAGATTTCATCGAGTTCTTGTAAACTTTGAGAAAATTTTCGCCCAGGAAATCTATCAATAAGCTCTTGCAGTTTATCCCGCTCCCCTTGGAATTCAGGCAGCTCCTCTAAAATCATTTTTGAATCTTTATCAAGGGATAAATCCTCCACTATCACTTCATATTCTACCAGATTTCTCCTGTTTAACACTTCTTTTACCTTATCCTGATCTATCTCTTTCAGTCCAAGCTCTTGCAGTAAGGTGTCCATAAAACCAACATGCCCAAGAGAAATTATAAAATCATCCAAGCCCATTGCCTTTAATCCTTCACATGCCAGGGCTACGATTTCACCATCACTTGAGGGACCTCTTTCACCAATAGATTCCACCCCGGCCTGAAAGGACTCCTTTCTCTCCCCTTTTTTTGGTTTTGTTATTCTAAAAACGGGGCCTGCGTAACAAAGACGGATGGGAAAATATTTTTCTGAGTTGAAATAAGTTGATGCAAGCCTAGCAATGGAAGGGGTAAAATCAGGTCTCAGGGACATGGTGTACCCCATTTCATCGGAAAATTGGAACATCCTATGATCTTTTTGGGATTCATAATAAGTCCTGGCGTATTCGATCATGGGAACCTTAACCTCTTTATAACCCCACAATTCAAATAGGTCAACTATTTTATTTTCCATTTCTCTTTTCTTTTTAGATTTATTGATCAAAAAATCTTCTACGCCTTCCGGCTTTTGTAAAAATTTCATCTTCATACCCTCCATAACCTTCTTAAAACTCCAATACTTTTTTATACATATTCTCATATTTGTCAACCACTTTAGCAGCGCTGAATTCCTTCAGAGCTCGTTTTCTCGCATTTTTACCCATTTTTTCCCTAAGCTCAGGATCTTTTAAGATTGATAATGCCCTTTCGGCCATCTTGTCGGTCTCGCCTATCCCTACTAAGAATCCGGTCTCACCTTCTTTTATCACTTCCGGTAAACCACCTGCATCAGAAGCCACTACGGGAACTTCATAAGCCATTGCTTCTAAAGCTACCAGGCCAAAACTTTCTTTTTCCGAGGGGAGAAGCAAAAGATCTGATATGGCCATTAAGGAATTTATTTTGTCTTGCTTACCAAGAAATTTCACTTTGTCTTGAATCCCCAGTTCTTTTGTCAAGTTTTCAGCTTTACGTCTATCCACCCCATCTCCTACCATGAAAAGTTTCCCTGATATTCCCTTTTGGATCTCATAAAATACCTTTATGACATCCATTGTCCTTTTAACAGGTCTAAAATTAGAAATATGTATTATTAACTTTTCATCTTCAAGACCGAATTCATTTTTAAGCTGTGACCTGACATTATCGGGATTATACTCTTCTGGATCTACAAAATTATAGATCACCTCAGGTTCTCTATTTATACCAAAGGTTTCCTTTGTAACCTCACTCAAGTTTTTTGACACACAAGTAAGAGCATCGCTGTTTTCCATTCCAAACTTGGTAACCTCAAAAAAAGAAGGTTCTTTCCCCACCAAGGTGATGTCAGTACCATGTAAAGTGGTCACTACTTTAGGCTTATTCTCACTTATCATATCCCTGGCAAGGGTTGCACAGATGGAATGAGGTATAGCATAGTGTGCGTGCAATACTTCGATTCCATATTCTTTAATCAATTCAGCCAATCTACTGGCAAGGGCTAAAGAATAGGGGGGATATTTGAACAGTGGATAGGAAGTAACATCAACTTCATGAAAATATATATGTTTATAAAAATCATTGAGGCGAAAGGGAAGCTGATAAGAAACAAAATGTACTTCATGTCCCCTGTTAACAAGTTGTTTCCCAAGCTCTGTAGCCACTACACCACTCCCGCCGTGAGTAGGATAACATACCATAGCAATCTTCATATTTCAACCTCCATTTATCACTAAATCCCTTGTTCTGAAAGCTTTCTGAGGCACAATACCTTCTCCAAATTCCGCATCAATAAAATAACCCATGTGCCTATCTCTAGCCTCAATCCTTTTCAGCAGGTCATATTTGGTAAGACGTGTTTCCAAGGCTTCACCTTTTAAACCCAGTTGTGATTTATGAGAAGCTATACTTTTTAATTTAATCTCCTCATAACCGGTAGTATCAACTACTATCCAAGGGGTTTTAGGATATCCCAGGTAGTAATAATAAAAATAATCAGGCCGAAACTTTTCCCCTTCCACGGGAAACTCTTTTAATCCCGACAGATGGGCCGCTTTTTTGATGAGCTTGCTGGCATTGATATGATCAGGATGGTGATCCTCATAGTGTGGAGCCATGACAACATTGGGCCGGTACTTTCTAATGATTGATATCACCTTTTTAATTTCCTCGTCATCATCCTTGACAAAGCCATCGGGTAGTCCAATATTATCGCGAACTTTTAATTTTAACACTTCTGCTGCATCCATGGCTTCTCCTCTTCTGACTTCTACTGTTCCATTAGTAGACATCTCTCCCCGGGTAAGGTCGCATATACCTACCCTGTATCCATTATAAGAATGATAAGCCAAGGTACCCCCTATGCCTATTTCACAATCATCTGGATGAGCACCAAAGGCAAGTATATCCACTTCCATAGTTTGTCACCTCACTTGCTAAAGGAACTCAAGTATTTAAAGTTCCACTATTTGTAGATCCAGGCTATTTAGCTCTTTTGCCATGATCTCAGTTATGATTCTAGCGTCATAAAATAATAGGTACTCTCCCATGCTGTAAAACCTTTCCTGATGTTTGTCATGAGGGAAAATGCAGAGCTTAACTCTATCAAGGGATTTTCTTATCTCCTTGTTATTTTGGTTATTATATTGTCTGACCTTATCCTTCAAGTATTCCAATTGTTTATGAATGTGTTTCCAGTTTTTACTTTCAGTGTCTTTAACTTGAGGAAACTCTCTGCTCAACTTTTCTATTAATTCTTCATGTTGTGATTTCATGGCTTTTGACGCTTGTTCAAAGGCTCCTTCAATATCTAGAGAAGATAGACTGTCAAGCACATTATTCCTCTTATCCTTCCAATTTAAAAACACATCTTCAAGTCCTATTTCATACCTTTCCATGGCCGATTTTATAGAGGGTTCAATTATTACATATCTTTCTCTAGGGTATATCACAGGCATTTTAACATCAAAGCTTTTATACACACCCTCTAACTGGGAAAAATAGCTTACCTCTCCAGGCCCAGCCACATAAGCTAGAGTAGGAAAAATATAATCTTGGACCACCGGCCTTAAAGATACATTAGGGCTGAATCTTGTATATTCTTCCTCAATCATGTTTTTTAAACTGAGTTCATCAAAAACATGTTCTCCATTGATAGTTTTATACCTTCCCTCTTTAGAATCGTACAAAATCGATTTTCTGACATTATCGTCAGTGGTGAAAAATAAGCCGCTATGATTTTCCGGTAATGATAAAGGAGTTTCATAACCCAGTTTCTCAAGGGATTCTCCCTTATCTTTCACTTCTTCATAGACTTTGTTTTTAGATTCTACAGCTTTAATGAATAAATCCTTGGACAGAGCTCTAAAATCAGTAAGCATAGGATCAATTACCAAGAGTCCGTATTTAGATAACAATTTCATCATAATTCTGGCCGTCCACGATGTTAAATTATTGGAATTCCTAAGGGAAGCCCTATAAAAATCCAACCACTTCTCAAAACACGGATCTAGATCCTGACAGTTATTATAGTATAACTCGATATTATCTAAAAGTCTTTCCCCAGCCTTGTTGATTTCAAGACTGCCAATAGGAGAATTATAATTTTGCTGAAACAAATTAAATCTTTTTAGCTTTCCCCTGGAATTTCTTAAATTTATAAAATCTATTTCATTAACATCGTGATCCTCAGAAGCCAACCAAAAAACAGGCACTGCTTTAATTCCAAGACTTCTCTCGGTCTCCTTAGCCAGCTTTATCGCTGAAACAGCTTTATAAATGTTGTAGAGAGGACCCGTTAGGACCCCAGGCTGCTGCCCCGTAATAACAACAACACTGTTTTCTTCCCTTAATTTTTCAATTGATCTTTTCATCTGACTCTTTCCTGAAAAATCATCATCTTCTTCACCCAATAAAGTCTCATTGTAGTCAGATAATAGTTTGACCAACTTCTGCCTACTATCCAAGGAATACTCTGTTTTTATTTCTTCATACCTGGTTAAATATGAATTTTCATCCTGGGGACAAAATCTATAATATGATTTCAAATTTTTCTCGTCCTCTAAATAATCTATAAAAAGTTTCGGATACAAATTACGGGTAAAATCCAACTAGTTCACCCCAATCGAGAAAAATAAAAGTCCACTCTTAGCGTAGATATTCATAGAAACCCGGAAAAGATATATCTGCACAAGAAAAATCCTTAATCCTGGTTTCCCCCTCTGCTATCTTTGCTGCCACGGCCAAAGACATAGCAATCCTGTGATCGTTAAAGCTTTCCACATCTGCTCCATTTAAGCTAGTTGGCCCTTCGATGGTAAAACCATCTTCCCTTTCGATTATTGAAGCTCCCATCTTTCCTAGTTCTGATGTAATCGCTTTAATTCTATCCGTTTCCTTGTAACGTAACTCCGAAGCATCCTTCAGGATAGTTACACCACTTCCCCTAGTAGCAAGAACAGCTAATAAGGGAAGTTCATCAATTACATTAGACACTAAATCCCCTTCCACAGTACATGATTTTAAATCAGAAGTGTATTCCACTTCAATATCAGCGACAGGTTCATTATAACAGTACCTTTCATTTTTAAGAATGATATTGGCGCCCATTTTTTCTAAAATCTGTAAAAATCCAGTCCTGCTGGGGTTGATCCCTACATTTTTGACACATATTTTGCTTCCCTTTATCAATATTGCAGCCCCAATCAAAAAAGCTGCTGAAGAAAAATCACCTGGTATTTCAATATCACTATCAGGTTCCAATTTAGAAGGTTGTTTTAATGATATTTTTATAGCACTTTTCATCTCGTTGTATTGATCCATGGGCTTGGATTCTATTTTGACCCCCATTGCTTTCAACATTCTTTCAGTATGGTCTCTGGTAGGCGAAGGTTCAATGATATCGATGTCCTTTTTCTCATACAATCCTGCCAACAATATTGCGGACTTTACCTGAGCACTGGCAACGGGAAGTTTAAAGCTTGTTCTAGCTGTTTCTTTTACCTTTCCAGAACAGCATAAAGGCAGCTTATTTGAATTATCCCTTCCATAAAACAAAGCTCCCATTTCTGATAATGGATCCACAACTCTTTTCATAGGCCTTTGCCTTAAGGAATTGTCTCCGGTAATACAAGAAAAAAAGTTTTGTCCGCTCAAAATCCCTAATAAAAGCCTGGTTGTTGTACCTGAATTTCCTGCATCCAAAACATCATCGGGTTCATTTAAATACAAAGATTTACCAACTAGGGTCAGCTTCCCCTTCTCTTTGTCATCCCAGTATATATCTACTCCTAGTTTTTGGAGGCATTTGAGGGTGCTTAAACAGTCTTCCCCTGTGGAGTAACCTCTTATATTAATTGTACCACCAACTATAGAACTCAGAATAGCAGCCCTGTGAGAAATAGATTTATCACCCGGGACTTCAAATTCTCCTTTAAGGGGGTTCCCTGAATCAATTATCTCCATCATTTTATATTATTTTGCCTCCTTCTGGTAATCTTAATTTAAAGCTTTAGGCTTGTTTACAAACAACTCCGAGTTAGCATTCATCACACAGCTTAACTCGGAGCCTGTCATTGGATATCCCTAGATGAACCAATTTTGTCTTAAAGTATTCTTTCCTATTCCTATGACTGTAAGATATTTCATTGGTTACACCCTCTAGAATTTTTTGCCCACCACAGGTGCTAGTTCTCTTAGTTCATTAACAAGTTTTCTTAACCCATCAAAGGTTAGGGATTGAGGTCCGTCAGAAATAGCATTTTCCGGGCTAGGATGGACTTCTATTAACAGTCCATCGGCTCCTGCAGCGACGGCAGCTTTACTCATGGAGCTGACAAATTCTGATTTACCCACTCCATGACTGGGGTCTACTACCACTGGTAAATGGCTTTTACTCTTAACCACGGGAACTGCAGAAAGATCTAATGTATTTCTTGTAGCAGTTTCAAAAGTCCTTATCCCCCGTTCGCAGAGGATGACATTAAAGTTTCCTTCCGCCATAATGTATTCGGCCGCCATAAGCCATTCTTCGATGGTAGAACTCATCCCTCTTTTAAGCAAAACAGGTTTTTCCTGTTTACCAACAGCTTTTAACAGGTTAAAGTTCTGCATATTTCTGGTTCCGATTTGTAAGATATCCACGTAATCCTTAACCAGGTTAACCTGCTCTTTATCCATAACTTCCGAAATAACTGAGAGACCTTTTTTGTCTTTGACATTTTTTAGTAATTTCAACCCTTCTTCTCCCAGGCCTTGAAAACTATAAGGTGAGCTCCTTGGCTTATAAGCCCCTCCCCGTAACAATTGACAACCAGTTTCCCGGGCTACTTTTGCAGTATCTATAAGTATTTGCTCGTTCTCCACTGCACAGGGCCCTACCATTAAGATCAGCTCTTCACCGCCTATTTGAGTATGCCCGATATCTATAATAGAATCCTCTTGTTGAAAATCTCTACTAACCAGCTTGAAAGGTTGGCTAACTGAGACAACCTTTTCAACATAAGGGAAGGCTTCTAAAGACGATTTCACCTCTTCTTTTTGCTGTCCTATAACCCCTATCACGGTTTTCCTTTCTCCCTTAGACAGATTTACATCAAAACCCCATTCTTTTATTCTTTTTGTTATCTCATCGATCTGCTCATCTGAACAGTCCCTTCCCATAACAACTATCAATTATACCCCTCCTAAATAAACTTCAAAATTTACTTACTAACTCCCCATGTTTTGACTTTCAGACCACAACCAGTAATGAAAATATCTATTCATTTATAGCATCCAAGTTTTCCTTATCTATTTCCCTCTCTTCCAAAATCTCTTCTATTTTTTCACATAGAAACCTGTTATCCTCTTCTTTGCCTATGGTCAAGCGAAAATAACCGGGCATACCAAGTAAAGTTCCTGGTCTCATTATAATTCCACGCTTCATCAAATCCTCAAAAAGTTCCATATCACAATAAGGCGCCTTGACAAATAAAAAATTCGCCTGGGTATCAAGGGCTGTGAATCCGTATTCTTTGAGTTTTTCCTTCAAAAATTTCTTCTCTTTAATATTTTCTGCCTGGCTCATCTTAATATGATCATGATCCTCCAAAGAAGCCAAAGCAGCTTCATGGGCTAAGGCATTCACATTGAAGGGTTGTCGAACCTTTTCTATCAACTCGATTATCTCTGGGGCTGCTATTCCATAACCTATCCTCAAACCAGCAAGGCCATGGATTTTGGAAAAAGTTCTTAACAAAATAATATTGTCATTATCATCATTTTTGAACATGTCCAAGGTGTTAGGACATTCTTGTGATTCCACATACTCTACATAGGCTTCATCAAAAACCACCAACACATTATCCGGGACTTTTTTCATAAACTCATCGACTTCTGTCTGGGTTACTATTGTCCCTGTGGGATTATTGGGATTGCAGATGAAAATCATCTTGGTCCTATCAGTTATCTTATCAGCCATGGCCTCAAGATCATGTTTGTATGAATTTAATGGGACTTGTACCGTATTGGCATTCATTAAAGTTGCAACATGTTTATAGACGGGAAAAGTAATATCAGCAGTTATTATCTCATCATTTGGGTTCAAAAAAGTTTCTCCCAATAGCTTTATAACTTCATCAGAACCGCTTCCAAAAGCAATGCAGTCCGAAGATATTGAAAGTTGGCCCGCTATTTTTTCCTTTAATTTTCTATAAGAACCATCAGGATAAAATGAAGCTCTTTGAGATTGTTCTTTGATAGCTTCTATCGCCTTATTCGAAGGGCCAAAAGGATTTTCGTTGCTAGCAAGCTTAATCACCCTGTCTAGTCCAAATTCTTCTTTGACTTCACCCTCGCTCTTGCCTGGTACATATTTTTTTAAATCAAATACACAACCCCTACAAATATCTATATCCTTCATGATATTTGCCTCCTATTAATTGATTTTAGACTTCTTGTAAACAGAAAAACTTCCGCCCATGTAGGACGAAAGTTTTAACTTCCGTGGTTAACCCTCAGACAAAGGGCGGCTAACCAAGAGGGCCCATTCTTAAGTCTATTTTTTTAATGGTTATTGCTGATATTTTACTAAGCTCTACCTGCTTTGTCAAGGAACCTTTATTTACAACAACAATTCCAAGATCTGTACTGCATTGGTGGCAGCACCCTTTCTCAAGTTGTCTGCAACATTCCAAAAGTTTAGCCCGTAATCTACTGTCTTATCCTCTCTGATCCTGCCAACAAAAACTCCATCCTTATCATCCACGTTCAATTGTAAAGGATAAACATCCTTCTCGGGATCATCCATCACTTCCAAGCCAGAAGTAGCTCCAAAGAGCTCTATGGCTTTTTCTCTGGTAATTCTTTTTTCTGTTTCAACATTTATAGCTTCTCCATGACCATTAAATACAGGGACCCTGACACAGGTAACTGAAACCTTGATATTCGGGTCTAACATCTTATGGGTTTCATTAACCATCTTCATTTCTTCACCTGTATAGCCCTCTTCATTAAAGGAATCAATATGAGGAAGGCAGTTAAATGCTATTTCATGTTGATAAACTTCTTCATCACCTTTCATCCCGGCAAGGGAGAGGGCTGAATTTCTTTTCAGCTCGTCAACTCCTTCCTTGCCAGAACCTGATACAGCCTGATACGTGCTTACAATCACCCTTTTAATTTTTCCGTAATCATGCAAAGGCTTTAGGCTGACCAGCATCTGGGTTGTAGAACAGTTGGGGTTGGCAATAATTCCATTATGATTTTTGGCATCCTCTGGATTGACTTCTGGTACCACCAGGGGGACATCATCAAACAGTCTAAAATAAGAACTGTTATCTATGGCCACTGCACCCGCTTCTTTCGCTCCTGGCACAAGTTCCTTACTTATGGAACCCCCGGTAGCAAATAAAATGTAGTCTAGTCCTTTGAAATTTTCCTTCTTAGCCTCAACGACTTCGATATTTTCACCAAAAGCTTCTATTTCTTGCCCTACAGACCTTTTTGAAGCCAACAACCTAAGTTCCTGGGGCTTGATATTTTTTTCTTCCAATATTTGAATCATCTTCATACCTACAGCACCTGTAGCCCCTACAACTCCTATCTTAAAAGCTCCCAAAACACCCACCTCCATTCGTTAAATTAATGAATATTTTCTCAAACTACAATTTCAGCTGTGAACCGAGTCTTTCTAGAGCTGTCTCCAGTTTGTCATCGTCAAGGGTCAGTGAAATCCTGAAAAACCCTTCACCGTATTCTCCAAAAGCACTTCCAGGGGTTACTATCACTCCAGTTTCTTCCAGTACCCTGGTGGTAAATTCACTGGATGTATAACCCTCAGGGACGGGCGCCCATACTAGAAAAGATCCTTTAGGTGGTACAACATCTATTCCTACCTGTTTTAGGGTATCTACTACCTTGTCACGGCGTTTTTGATAAATTGAATTGAATTCATCGATAATTTCCTGCCTGTTATTCAAAAGAGCTTCTTCTGAAGCCAGCTGAACAGCATGAAAAGCTCCTGAGTCTACATTGGTTTTAAACCTACCCAAGGCCTCAAGGGCAAATTCATTTCCCACCGCATAACCAATTCTCCAGCCAGTCATGTTAAAGGATTTAGACAGGGAGCCAAATTCTATTCCAATATCCTTAGCACCATCCACCTTTAAAAAGCTAGGAGGCTTATAACCATCAAAACATATCTCCGCATAAGCAGAATCATGACAAACTAAAATATCGTACTTTTTGCAAAACTCAACCACTTCCTGGAAAAATTCCTCAGTAGCAACTGCAGCTGTTGGGTTGTTGGGATAATTTAAGAACATGATCTTGGCTTTCTTGGCAACATCTTCAGGGATTTCCTTTAAATCCGGCAAAAAGTTATTTTCAGCCTTTAGAGGCATTTTGTAACTTTCCCCTCCGGCGAACATAGTGCCTATGCTGTAAACAGGATAACCTGGATCTGGAACCAGGTTCACATCTCCTGGATCTACAAAACACTGGTTGATATGAGCTATACCTTCTTTAGAGCCTATTAAGGCGACTACTTCCGAATCTTCATTCAAATTCACTTCAAAACGATCTTTATAATATTCAGCAACAGCTTTCCTGAATTCATCCATCCCCAAATACTCAGGGTACTTGTGATTTTCCGGTTTTTTTACTTCCGAAATCATCCTGTCTATTATGTAATCAGGGGTGGGCATATCTGGATCTCCAATACCTAAACTTATAACGTCTACGCCTTTACTTTTTACTTCAGCAACTTTTTTATCGATTTCAGCGAAAAGATAAGGTGGTAATTTTTCAATCCTTTTTGCAGTTTCCATATTTAATTCCTCCTTATATATTTTATAATCAAAATTTTATAACACAATTGTTTACCACAACAGCGAAAACTTTAACTTAACTCTCCTCTATAGACAATTTCAGCTTTACCACTCATAAAAATATCTCCGCTATTGTCTTTATCCCAACTGATGTTTAGAGATCCTCCTGGTAGATTGACTTTAGCACTTAAATCCGTATAACCATTTAATACTGAAGCCACTAAGGAGGCACAGGCCCCTGTTCCACATGCATAGGTCCTACCTGCGCCTCGTTCCCATACCTTTACGTTCATTTCCTTGGAATCTTTTATTTGAACAAATTCAACATTGGTTCCCTCAGGGAACAGATCATGTTTTTCTAAGTACGAGCCAACCTGGTTAATTGTTTCATCATCCTCCAAGTCTTGATTAAATATGACTATATGAGGATTTCCCATTGAGACAGCGGTAAATTCAAATTGACCCCAGGGGGTCTCGACTGTTTCACCTATAATCTTTCGATTATCTCCTTTTACAGGTATATCTTTACTTTCCAAGATGGGCTTTTCCATGTTAACTTCCACTTCTTCAACTTTATCATCCTTGGATTTGAGGGTTAATTTTTTAGTGCCACCCTTTGTTTCAATGATCAGTTTATCTTGTTTAATATTTTTATCTTCATAAAGATATTTACCTATGCAGCGAATTGCATTTCCACACATCTGTGCTTCACTACCATCGGAGTTAAAAATCCTCATATTATATGACAAATCTTCATTTCCTGTTAATAAAACAAGTCCATCAGCCCCAACTGAAAATCCTCTTCTACAGACCTTTTTGGCAAGTTCTTCCCAGGACTGATTTTTCGGCATAGGTGAATCAATATAATCCATTATAATAAAATCATTCCCTAAACCATGCATCTTTGTAAATTTCATCCCTTACAGACCTCCCTGAAATTTAAATCTTTTGCCAGCAGGTCATCATAAGTTTCTCTTTCTAAAATAATCTTTGATATTCCATCCTTTACGGTCACCACAGGGGGACGAGTCAACAGATTGTAATTACTGGCCATGGAATAAGTATAAGCACCACAGCTAAACATAGCAATTGTATCCTCCGGTTCCACCTCAGGTAAATCAATATCCTTTATCAAAATATCCCCGGACTCGCATGCCTTGCCAGCAATAGTAACCTTCTCCTTTACCTTTTCATCAGCTTTATTTGCAACCATGGCAGTATATTCAGCATTATACAGCGCCGGCCTGATATTGTCGCTCATTCCTCCATCAACAGAGACATACTTCCTTGTTCCTTCTATCTCCTTAATGGCGCCCACACTGTAGAGCATAACCCCGGCTTCTCCTATTATGGAACGTCCCGGTTCTAGCATTAATTTGGGCAGGGGAAAATTGTTTGTTTCAGATATTTCTTTCACAGTATCGCATATCATCTTCACAAAGTTATTTAACCCTTCCACTTTTTCATCTCCTTTGTACCGGATACCAATACCGCCCCCAAGGTCTAGCTCATCAAGTAAAATCCCGTATTCGTTATTTATCTTAATCATAACATTCATCATGGTTTCTGCAGTCAGCCTGAAGGGCTCTTTATCGAAAATTTGAGAACCAATATGGCAGTGGAGCCCTTTAAGATTGAGATTTTCCAGATTGTTTACTTTTTCAACAGCTTTCCAAATCCCATCCTCGGTAATGTTAAATCCAAATTTTGAATCTTCCGTTCCTGTTTTTATGTATTCATGGGTATGAGCTTCTATTCCAGGTGTTACTCTAAAATAAACATGGACTTTTTTAGCTTTTTCCTGACACTTCTTTTCCAATAAATCCAGTTCATAAAAATTATCTACAACTATTCTCCCTACACCACTATCTAAAGCCATTTCCAACTCACTAGGAGACTTATTATTGCCGTGAAAATATATTTTCTCAGGAGGGAAGTTTGACTTCAATGCAATATAAAGCTCACCTCCTGAAACCACATCCAACCCTAAACCCTCTTCTTCCATCACATTACATATCCAGGAGTTCAAAAAAGCTTTGCCTGCATAGATCACCTGGTGTTTTTCATAATTTTTTTCAAAAGCTTCTTTATAAATTCTACAATTGTCCCTGATCAATTTTTCATCCAAAATATTTACAGGTGTTTCATATTTTTCCTTTAGCTCCATAACATCACAACCGCCAATTTCCAAGTTCCCATGTTCATTCACTTGCATTGTACCTGACAAGAACATGCTGTATCATCTCCCTTATAATTCATTATTTTCATTATTATCATTATTATAAAAACACAAAACGGCTAACAGTCGTACCGTTAGCCGTGTCACCATTGACCAGGCCTTAATGATCACAAACTAAAATATCACTACCTATATAATCCTACCACCTTAACGTTTATTTTGTCAATAAAAACAAAGCTTCCTATTATCACAGAAAATATAATAGGAAGCAAATTAAATTCTAATGGCATTGTTCATCTGATCCATCTTCCTCTTGGCCTAACATCTCTTTTGCTTCATTTTCATCTACGATCCTGATTATATAAGGTTTAAATTTATTTGTGCCCCTTACCCTTTTGTCGTATAGAAAAATAATCACAAAGGTTATAACCAAAAAGGTTATCCCGAGTAAACCGCTAAAAAGGTCAGGTGCCATACCTACTTCATCGCCGTAAATATTTCCTAATACCAACCCCAGAAAGAAAGTCAATAGGGGAACTACATATAAAATAAAAGAAGCTGATAAAATTGCCCCACTTTTAATCCCCAAGGATACATAGTCACCTTCACTGGCATTTAAGGTGTTTTCCACCTTAACGGTCTTCTCATTAGAGCTGACAATCCCTAGATTACAGACACCGCACTTTTCACACATTGCATGTCTTTGAACTTTTACAGTCACCATGTCGTCATCTAGATCTACTACCTTAGCTATTTGCCCTTTTATAGCATTATGATTTAGCTCAGCAGCTTTGGTTTCCATATCAATCCCCTCCATAAAGCCCTGAAATATACATTTAACTTTTATCTATTGTATAAATTACTCTATCATTCTTTGTCAATACACGCAAATCATGACCAAGCTTCTCTCTTATTTTGTCATCTCGTCAACTATTTCCCTGGCAGCCTTATGGGGAGGGATCTCTCTTTTTTCAACTCGATTCATGAGATCACCTTCTTGGCGCTTTTGCATTTCAGCTTCGATCCTTTCCAGTAGATTGTCTTTTACCAGTTCAATCACATGATCCCTAGATCTCTTTTTCCTGAGTTCGTTCCACTTGTTTGAACTCTCTAAATACTCTTTATGATCACTGATTTTTACAATTAACTCTTCTATTCCAGTATCTCCAGTAGCTGCTGTTGGGACTACTGGAGGGATATAATCAGCATTTTTTTCTGCAAAAGATTCCAGCATTACCTCCACTTCCCTTTGCATCTTTCTAGAGCCTGGGAGGTCTGATTTGTTGATAACGAATATATCCCCTATCTCCATTATCCCTGCCTTCATGGTCTGAATGCTGTCTCCTCCTGCTGGAGTTAGGACCACAATATTAGTATCCGCCATTCTGACAATATCGACTTCGCTTTGGCCAACTCCTACGGTTTCTATTATCAGAATATCATATTCAGCGGAATCCAAAATCGAAATTGTCTCCCTGGTGGCAGAGCTCACACCACCAAGGCTTCCTCTGCTCGCCATACTTCTAATGTATACTCCAGGATCCATTGAGTGCTCCTGCATCCGTATCCTATCCCCTAGAATAGCTCCACCGCTAAAAGGACTAGAAGGGTCTACAGCAATTATCCCTACTTTAAGGTCTTTACTCCGCCAATTCTTTAACATTTGATTTACCAGAGAACTTTTACCGGCACCAGGAGCACCCGTTATCCCGATAATGTGAGCTCTACCGGTTTTAGGGTATATTTTGCTCATCAATTCCTCAAGGGAATCATCTCTTCTTTCCACCAAACTTATTGCCCTGGCAACATTCCTGGGTTTTTCCCAATGTATGTTTTCATTTAAAACCCCTGGTTTCATATGATATTTCCCCCTGACACCATTCAATATTCAACCCCTTGTCTAGCTCCTACACCTTCAACAAAATGATGTTTTACTTCCCTAACTTCAGATACTAGGTCAGCTAAATCGATTATATCTTTATGGGCATATCTTCCTGTCAAAACAAGCTCTAGCTCATCAGGCTTGTTATTTATAAGTTCTTTCAAATCTTCTAGTTTTATCAGCCCAAAATCCTCTGCTATAATTATCTCGTCAAGGACTATAAGGTCATATTCACCACTTTGAATTTTTTCTTTTGCTATTTCGTAACCTTCCCTGGCTAATTCCAAATCCCGGGGGTCTGGATCTTCTCTTTTAACAAATTCATCCCGGCCGATTTGCATAACCTCAAAACCTGAAAGCTTGTCAGCTACCTTGAATTCTCCATATCTTTCGCTTCCTTTCATGAATTGTAACATAAAAACCTTACGATCATGACCAAGATTTCTCAAACACATTCCAAGTGCAGCTGTGGTCTTGCCTTTTCCATTTCCCGTATATACCTGTACAGTTCCTGACTTGCCCATTGTCAAGGACCTCCTAAGCTACTTGTGTTTAAATTCAGGTTTTCTTTTAGAAAGGAATGCTTCCATACCTTCTTTTTGATCTTGTGTAGTAAAGCAGATGGAAAATGCACTCGATTCCATAATCATTCCCTGTTCCGATGAAAGCTCAGCCTGCTTCGTTGATACTTCTTTAAGAAGGTTCATTACAACTCCGCTCTTATCTGCTATCTTAGAGGCCAACTTTCCTCCTTCAGCTTCAAGTTCATCAGTTGAAACAACCTTGTTTACTAGCCCTCTATTATAGGCTTCCTCAGCTGGCATCATCCTGCCAGTAAACATCAATTCCTTGGCAACTGCATCCCCCACTAGCTTGGTCAGGCGTTTAGTCCCACCAAAACCTGGTATAACACCTAAAGTAATCTCTGGTGTCCCTAGATTTGCGTTGTCAGCAGCGATCCGCATATCACAAGCAATTGCTAGTTCACATCCCCCGCCCAGAGCATAACCATTTATCAATGCAATGGTGGGAACGGGATAATTTTCTATTTCCATAAATATTTTTTGTCCCAGCTTAGAAAATCCTTTGGCTTCTGTTGGCGAAATATCCTTCATTTCACCTATATCCGCACCAGCTACAAAAGCTTTATCACCAGCTCCTTTTATTACCAAAGCTCTGACGCTTTCATCCTTTTTCAAATTTTCTAAACAATCTCCCAATTCTTTAAGGACCTGAAAATTTAGGGCATTAAGAGCTTTAGGCCTGTTTATTTCCACCCAAGCTACCCCATTATCTACTTTAGCGTTAATAAACTCAGACATAATCCTACCTCCTTTTAAGTTAAACTCTAAATATTAGCTCTATCAGAAAACCTTATCTGTTCCTTATTCGTACTTGTAAAAGCCTCGACCTGCTTTCTTACCAACCCAACCTGCACTCACATACTTCTTCAACAGCGGACAAGGACGATATTTGGGATCTCCAAGGCCCTCATAGAGAACGTTCAAAATTGACAGGCATGTATCAAGACCTATCAGATCAGCAAGAGCTAGGGGCCCCATAGGATGATTCATCCCAAGTTTCATAACAGTATCTATGTCTTCCTCTGACGCGACACCTTCCATCAAACAATAAACCGCTTCATTGATCATGGGGAGCAATACCCTGTTGGAAACGAAACCGGGATAATCATTAACACATACAGGCGTTTTATTCATTTTTTGGGCAGTTTCATTTACTTTGTTAAATGTGTCCTCATCTGTGGCAAGGCCATTTATTACCTCCACAAGTTTCATTACTGGAACAGGATTCATAAAATGCATCCCTATAACTTTTTCCGGCCTGTTTGTAGCAACAGCAATCTCGGTTATGGGGCAAGAAGAAGTGTTGCTAGACAATATACCCTCAGGTTTAACAAATTCATCGAGTTCTTTAAACAATTTCTGTTTTATATTTATATCTTCCACGATAGCTTCTACAATCAAATCACAGTCCGAGGCATCTTTTACCTCCAAAGTTGTGGCGATTCTTCCAAGGGCCTCATCCTTTTCAGCTTCAGTTATTCTTTCCTTCTTCACCGATCTTTCCAGGTTTTTCTTGATTCCTTCCATACCTTTCTCCACAAACTCATCTTTAATATCCCTTAAAACCACATCATACCCACTCTGGGCTGCTACCTGAGCTATCCCGGCTCCCATCTGGCCAGCACCCATTACCCCAATCTTTTTAATCTCCATGCTTAATCCCCCTTTATATAAATTCATGCTGAACTACCCATCCATGGTATAATATTCTATTTATCCCTTTTACATCCTTCTTTTACAGGTAAAAAATTGCTTTATTTTAGTCCTTTCAAGGCTTTTTTAGCAGCTTCTTCGGTTTTTTCTATATCTTCCTTTGTATGAGCCAAAGACATGAACATGGCTTCGTATTGACTTGGCGCCAGGTAAATACCTTCTTCTAACATCTTATTAAAATACTTGGCAAACAATTCATTGTCTGCCTTAGAAGCAGTCTCAAAGTCACATACCTCATCTTCGGTGAAATACATCCCCAACATAGCCCCAACCCTGGTTATAAATACAGGGGCACCGGTTTCATCGGCGGCTTTTCTTAGACCTTTTTCTAATTCACTGCTCTTTTCTTCAAGTTTTTCATAAGCCCCTTCTTCTCTAAGTATCTTTAGGGTTTCAACCCCGGCGGTCATAGCTATGGGATTACCGGATAAAGTTCCAGCCTGGTAGATAGAACCAGCAGGTGCAATCATTTCCATTATTTCCTTTTTGCCTCCATAGGCTCCTACAGGCAAACCACCTCCAATAACTTTTCCAAGACATGTTAAATCCGGAGTAATACCATATCTTTCCTGGGCACCACCATATGATACTCTAAAACCTGTCATCACTTCATCAAAAATAAGCAGTGAATCATACTCTCTGGTCAAATCCCTTAACCCCTCTAAATATCCGTCCGCTGGTGGCACTACTCCCATGTTCCCGGCTACTGGTTCAAGAATTACACCGGCAATATCATCTCCATATTCTCTATATATTTGTTTCATGGCATCTAAATCATTGTAAGGTGCAGTGATGGTGTTTTCAGCAACACTTACCGGGACACCAGGGCTATCAGGCAGTCCAAGAGTTGTTACCCCTGAGCCTGCTTTAATCAATAAGCCATCAGAATGACCATGATAACAGCCGGTCAGTTTGACAATCTTGTTTTTCCCCGTATATCCCCTTGCCAACCTCAGGGCACTCATTGTAGCTTCTGTTCCTGAGTTTACCATTCTAACTATTTCAATTGAGGGGACCGCATCAATAACAAGCTCTGCCATTTCATTCTCTAATTCGGTAGGAGAGCCAAATCCAGTTCCAAGTTCTACTTGTTCTTTAATACTTTCAACTACCTTGGGGTGGCAGTGACCCAAAATTAAGGGCCCATAAGAAGCAACATAGTCGATAAATTCATTGCCGTCTTCACAAATAACTTTTGAACCTTTACCCTGTTTCAAAAAAAGAGGCGGCCTTCCAACAGAGCTAAAAGCCCTGGCCGGGCTGTTCACACCTCCTGGAATCATATTTACCGCCTTTTCCCACATCTTTCTAGAGTTCTGATCTTGCATATTTATGCCTCCTTGTATGTATAATACAACTAAGATTTTTTAACGTATTCCATACTTGTTTTTTTATATTCTTTAACACTGTATAAAATTTTATAGTCCTTAATTCCAGAAGCATTGGACATGGATTCGATAATTCTACTACATTCTTCATATGAAGTTGAATGTATCATGGTAAAAATATTGTACGGCCATTCTAGATAGGAAGGCCTCTGATATACATGAGTAGTTTCTTTATATTTTGCGAATAATTCTCCTATTTCATCTACTTTTTCGTCTCGTACATTCCATGCCACCATAGCATTGGCTTTAAAACCAGCATTTCGATGCTTTAATATAGCACCAACCCGTCGCAGTTTTCCTTCTTGCTTCATCTTTTCTAGTTTAGACAATAATTGTGCTTCACTTATCCCTATTTTTGCTGCAATTGATTTGTATGGCTCTTTTTCTATCGGAATATCTCCTTGCATTTTAGAAATTATTTTTACATCTATTTCATCCAAATAATATCACTCCCCATCTTGCTGCTATAGCTCAAGTTATAGCTTACTTAATTTATAGCTTAGTAGTTATAGATTTAATTTCATCCCTATCTTGTACAACTTTAATGCGGGAAGATTTAAGAGTTTTTCTACCCCATCAATTTTTTTAACCTCAGATAGGACTTCTTCAATCTCCATTTGATTTCCTGCTACAATAGTAAACCAAAGATTAAAATAGTCTTCTCTCTCATAATTATGTGTAACTCCTTTATATTTATTAATATAGCTAGCTACTTTTTCAACTTTTCCCGGATTCACCCTTAATGCTACTAAAGTAGTTTCAAACCCAAGGTTTTTACTATCAAAAACACCGCCTATCCTCCTAATATAATTATCCTCTTTTAATCTTTTCACCCTGGCAATAACCTCATCTTCATCAAGATTCAACTTTGAGGCTATTTTAAGATATGGCCTACTGGTAATGGGGAAGTCCTTTTGAAGATAATTTAAAATTTTTTTATCTAGGTCGTCCATAAGATATTACACCTCGATTAAGCTTGCCACCTACCATAAGCGAACTTTTAATTTGGACGCTTCTTTGCAAATCTTTGTGAGCGTTGGTAGGTGGCAAGGGATTGGCAATATTTCCAAATTAAATTTGCAAATATTGATATTTTCCGCAGTAGTGTTAAGCTCAAGAATTTAATCATAAACACTATTTGCTAGGTGGTTTATACAAGCACCAGGGATCTTCAGCCATGATATCACCATCACTGTAATAATAAGCTCTAGCTCTGCATCCGCTGCAAATCTTCATGTAATTACAGATTCCACACTTACCTTTAAGTTTTTCATCCCTTAACAGATCGAATACTTCATTCCCTTTCCAAATCTCGGAAAAAGGAGTTTCCAAGACATTACCCACCTTTAAGGGCAAATAGGGACAAGGATTAACATCTCCTCCAGGAGTTATACAACAATATGAAATCCCTGCCAAGCACCCTCGACTAAATCTCATTTTCATATTTTTTTTATCCGCTACCCTCATGAATTGAGGAGCGCAGGTAGGCTTAAGCTCAATATCAACTTCTTTTTGTTTTTCCAAAATCCTGTGCAATAAACTTTCGTACTTTTTCATTCTGAGGGCCTCTTCTTCAATATCTTTAGCTCTACCTGTAGGCACCATAAAGAATACATGATGGGCTATGGCTCCAAGTTCTATAGCCAAGTCGGTAATTTCTTCACATTCATGATAATTCTGTTCTACTACGGTTGTATTAACTTGAAACTCAAGCCCTTCAGCTTTACAATTTTCCATACCCCTAATAACATCATCAAAATTACCTTTCACCTGGCGAAATTCATCATGAAGTTCAGGACCTTTACTATCCAGGCTAATACCCATCCTCAAAGCACCAGCTTGCTTTAATTTTTTCGCTATTTCACGGGTAATGGTGCTGCCTGTAGTACCAAATACCGGCCGTAATCCCAGGCTATCTGCATATTCTACCAGGTGAAAAATATCGTCTCGCAATAAAGGCTCCCCACCACTGAAAATTATAATATCAAATCCTGCCAGCTTTATTTCATCCAGGAGTTGTTTCCCTTCTTCAAAAGTCAGTTCCCTCTCTTGTTCATCACCTGCATCCCTGTAGCAGTGTTTGCATTTGAGATGGCACTTCCGGGTAGTATTCCACGAAATTAGTTTCATTGACTTTTACCTCCATTCTAATTACGCAAGCTTGATTTCCTCATCAGTCAAGTAACAGGCAGGGTCCTGGGCCCAAAAATCGCCGTAATAAGCTTCGGCTCTCCCTCGGAAATTGCCATTACAAACTTCAAGCCATTTACAACTTTCCATACTGCACCTTCCCTTTAGTAGGGGCTTGCGATTTTTAAGTCCAGCCAAAATTTCATTAGAAGTGTTCGTCCATATATCCTTAAAAGGCTTTTCTTTAACATTACCCAAAATATGATTTTGGGTAAATTGATCGGGATGTACATCGCCAATATTATCCACATTTGCTATAGCTATCCCTGATCTATTTCCACCATTTATTTTCAAAAGCTCGTATATTCCTTTTGCCTTGACGGGGTCTTCCTTTTTTACCGAATTATAAATATAAATTCCATCGGCATGATTGTCCACCATCAATACTTCCTTTTGATCATTTTTATCATCAAAGTACTTGGTCCATTTCATGATTTCATCCATTAACTCCCTCGTTTCTTTCGGAGAAATATCTTCCTCTATCAACTTACTACCCCTACCTGAATAAACAAGGTGATAAAAGCATACCCGGGGAATTTTCTCCTCTTCAATCAAACGAAAGATTTCAGGAACTTCCTTGTGATTATTGATGTTTATAGTAAACCTGAGTCCCACTTTTTGATCTTCTGAAACACAATGATGTATTCCTTCTAAGGCTCGATCAAAAGCCCCTTTTTGCCCTCTGAACTTATCATTGTTTGCTCCAATTCCATCTAAACTAATTCCCACATAACCTATCCCTATCCTTTTGAAATCTTTAGCCATTTCTTTGTCAATCAAAGTACCGTTTGTAGATATAGTAGACCTGATCCCCTTAGAGGCAGCGTACTCTGCCAGGTAGAAAAAATCCTCCCTCATCAGGGGTTCTCCACCCGAAAATAGCAATACCGGTACATTAAAATCAGCCAGGTCATCTATGAACTTTTTCCCTTCTTCTGTAGTAAGCTCTCCTGGATATTTTTTGCCTTCGGAACTTGAATAACAGTGAATACAGTTTAGATTGCATGTTCTAGTAACATTCCATACCACCACAGGGCCAAGTCCCCTTACAGTCCCATGGGGGTTGTCTTTAGCCCCTTCTTTATATCTAAGGCTATCTCCAAAATTAGAAGAATGCTCGCATAATAGCTTGGTTACACTTATCATTTCTAAAATCCTACCTCCTTTGATGTTTCCCACAACTTCCCTGACATCAACTCAAACCCTCTAACAATGTTTCTGTCAATCCAGGGATTGTGTATTCTCTAGCTATCTTATCAACTTTTATCCCAAGTTTTTTGCACGTATCTGCGGTAATAGGGCCGATACAGGCTATAAAAACATTTTCAAGTAAAGAAACATAATCATCCGCTCCAAGGATTTGAACAAAGTTTTCTACTGTGGAAGAGCTAGTAAATGTAATTGCATCTATCTCCTGGTTTTCTAGGGCTTTTCTCAAGGTTTCTGCATTTTCTGTTTCTCTGACAGTCATGTATGCGGGGGCGACGTCAACTTCTAGCCCCATTTCAGCCAAAGATTTGGGTAGTATTTCTCTAGCAATCTTGGCCCTTGGAATCAAGATCTTTTCACCTTTTTTCACCTTTGGTTTCATAGCTTCTAATACAGCCTCAGCCCGATATTCTGAAGGGATAACATCCACTTTAATTCCCATTTGTTCAATACCCTCTTTGGTTTTTGGCCCTATTGCACAGATTTTAATATTTCCTAGTTCTCTGATATCTCTATCATGGGAAAAATACCTGTCAAAAAACTTCTCCACCCCATTTATACTGGTAAATATCAACCAATCATAGCTTGATATCTTGGCTAGGGAGTTATCTAGGTGTTCATAAGAGTCATCAGGAGGAACTATTTTAATGCTGGGAAATTCCAAAGGCTCTCCTCCTAGAGCTTTGATCCTAGAAGAAAGATCACTAGCCTGACTCCTGGCCCTGGTAACAACAATTTTTTTGTTGATTAGCGGTTTATCATCGTACCACTTCAAGTCAGCATTTAAATCCACTACCTCACCTACAACTATCACAGCAGGTGCCTTAAAATCTTTTTCTCTAGCTCTCTCTACAATGTTTTCCAGATTGCCGATCAAAGTCTGCTGAAGGGGCCGAGTCCCCCACCTGATTATCGCTACATGGGTAGTTGGCGGGCGCCCATATTTTATTAATTTATCAACAATACTTTCCAGATTGGACATACCCATTAAAAAACACAGGGTATCAGTTGCTGTGGCAAGGCTCTGCCAGTTGATCTGACTCAGTTCCTTATTAGGATCTTCGTGCCCTGTAATCACTGAAAAGCTGGAACTAATCCCCCTATGAGTGACAGGAATCCCTGCATAAGCAGGAGCTGCAACAGCGGAGGTAACACCTGGAACCACCTCAAAGTCTATGCCCTCATATGCTAAAACCAGGGCCTCCTCCCCCCCTCTGCCAAATACAAAAGGATCTCCACCTTTTAATCTGGCCACGGTCTTTCCCTCTTTGGCAAGCTCCACTAATGTTTCATTTATTTCATCCTGGGTATATACGTGTTTATCAGGCATTTTGCCTACAAAAATAATCCTGGCATTCTCCCTAACATGATTCAATAATCTATCCGTTGCAAGCCTATCATAAACTACAGCATCAGCATCTTTTATGCACTGCAATCCTTTAAGGGTGATGAGTTCCTCATCTCCTGGCCCAGCCCCGATTAGATAAACCTTGCCTTTTTTGCTGCCTGCCATTTATTATTCAACCTCCTGTTCTATCTCCTTCAGTATTCTATCTGCTCCCTCTGCCAACAATTTTTCAGCAATATTTTTCCCCAATTCAGAAGGTGCATTAAGGGGGCCTCTTTCAGTGTCTTTTAATACTTCTTGACCATCAAGTCCTGCCACAACACCTGTGATTGATAACTCACTAGCCTCTATTAGCTCTGCATATGCTCCCACAGGAACATAACAACTTCCGCCCAATCTCTGCAAAAAAGCCCTTTCAGCAGCCACACACTTTTCTACATTTTCATCCTGTAAAACCTTCAGTTTCTCCATAAGATCCTGGTTTTCTTTTAAAATTTCTATTCCCAGAGCACCCTGGCCAACACATGGTACTATCACTTCCGTGGTGAGAATCTGAGTAATATCAACATCCAGGGCAAGCCTGTCTATACCGGCTTTAGCCAAAACGATGGCTTCAATTTCCTGAGAATTTCTAAACTTTTCAATTCTGGTATTGATATTTCCCCTGATAGGGACTATATTCAGGTCCTTTCTATATGCAAGAAGTTGGGCCTTTCTTCTTAAGCTGCTTGTAGCAACAGTACTCGCAAGAGGAAGGGTATCTAAATTATGATTGTTTTTTGCAATCAAGACATCTTTGGGGTTGGCGCGAGCTAGCACGGGGAAAATTTCAAAATCCCCATGGATTTCCCCAGGGACATCTTTCATGCTATGGACAGCTAGATCTATCTCTCCCTCTTTGAGAGCCATTTCAAGTTCCTTTACGAATAAAGCTTTACCTCCAATATCATGGAGGGTGGTATCTTGTATCTTATCCCCTGTCGTTTTTATCTTTTTAATTTCAACATCTGTCTCGGGACATATTTTCATAAGAGCATTTACAACTTCCTGCGTCTGAGCTATAGCCAGGTTACTTCCCCTGGTTCCTATGGTCAGTTTCATTATATAACCTACCTCCTGTTATAATTCCTTCCACTATGCTCTTGCTTAACTCTTTCAGTTCATCTTTATTGGCATTTTGGGCCTGTTCAAAAACTGCATCGGTTTCAAGGAGCTGATAATAACATTCTTTCCTGGTTTGTTCAGTTTTTACGACTTTCTGTAGTTCTTCCCTGCAATGCCTGAGCAGTTCCACATATTTATCCCAATCCTCGGAAAACTCTTGTTCTATCTTTTCTTTTAGTTTTTTCGCAAGGGCCGGACTTGCTCCAGCGGTAGATACACTAATAGTCAAGTTCCCTTTGAATACTGTCGCGGGCACTATAAAATCGGACTCTTCAGGAGGTGAAGTGCAGTTTACCAGTACCCCTCTTTCTCTAGCCTGTTTCGCTATCATAACATTTAAAGTTTTGTCATCAGTACAGGCAAAAGCAAGGCTTGCACCTTCCAAGTCACCACTTTCATATGTTTTTTCAATCATCTCCAAGTTCTGACCATACCTCTTCTCATACCAGAGATCGGTAAAATCTTCACAAAAGTCCACTGAAACAACTTTTACCTGACCTCCTAACTCCAGCAGGGTTTTTGTTTTTCGTACAGCCACATTTCCGCCACCTACTACTAGGCTTTTTTTCCCTTGTAGGTCCAATAACATGGGATACATACTTGTACTTGTCATCTTATTAACCCTCTTATCTTTCCTATATTCTTTTGGTGTTCAGTATAAAGCTATCAATTTAAGACGAATTTTCCTTTTCAGAATTAATTAGCTGACACACAAGGTCATTACATTTTTTCTCATCATCGGTCTCTTCAGCACAATCTTTGCATTCACCATTTAGAGGAATTAACTCTTCATCCAAGTCAAACAGATGTGCCAGGGTGACTCCGTATACATCGCTTTTGTCTTCTACTGCAAAGTTTTTGATTCTAAGTACCGGCTCCTTCAAAATCCTATTGACTAAACTTGTAGTCAAACCTTCTACAGCTTTTTTTTCTTTTTTGCTAAGGTTTTTCAACTTCTTTTCATACCTTTCAAGCTCATTCTGTCTAATCCCTTCGGCTTTCTTTCTGAGAGCAGAAATGAGAGGGACAACATCCCTTGTCTTATACCAAACCATAAATTCAACAACTTCCTCATGGAGTATCATTTTTGCTTTTTCTGCTTCTTCTTTTCTTTCTTCCATGTTGGAATTCACCACATCCTGAAGGTCATCTATGCAATAGAGATGGGCATTTTCCAAATCTTTAATTCCTGGCTCAATATCCCTTGGTACAGCAATATCGATCAAAAACATGGGTCTTGCATCTCTTTCTTGCATCACTTTCTCAACATCCTGTTTGTTGACAATATAATGAGGGGCTCCTGTACTGCTGATCAAAATATCGCTTTCCAAAAGCCAATCAGATAATTCCTGATAGGGAGCATACCTGCCCCCAATTTTGTCAGCACACTTTTTAGCCCTTTCCGTTGTCCTATTTATCACAACAACATCAGCACCATTATGATTTAGGTGTTTCGCTGTAAGTTCGCTCATTTTTCCTGCCCCTATCAAGAGAACAGTCTTATTTTCCAAATCTCCAAAAATCTCACCGGCTAATTCCACTGCAGCATAACTGACAGAAGAAGCATTATCATTTATTCCCGTTTCTGAATGAATCCTTTTACCAGCGCCTGCTGCATGCTGAAACAAGCCATGAAAACAGGAATCAATACCACCACATTGCTCCGAAAGTTTATAAGCTTCTTTGACCTGACCCAGAATTTGTGTTTCCCCAATTATCATGGAATCCAGTCCAGATGCAACTTTAAACAGATGGTATACTGCTTTTTGATTTTTCATTGAATATATATGAGATAAAAAGAATTCTTTTTCCAAGCCACAAAAATCCCCTAACATTTCTATCAATAGTTCTTTGCCAGCTGTATATTCCTTCACCATGGCATAAATTTCTGTCCTGTTGCAGGTTGACATGATGGCACTTTCAGTAATGATGTTAGAACTCATCATCTTCTTGACAAATTCCTGAGCCCTAGCGGGAGTAAAGGAAAACTTCTCTCTCAATTCAAGGGACGCAGTTTTGTGGTTTAAGCCCAATAAAACTATGTCTTCCACGGTTATCACCTCATTTGAATAATATTACCCCTCCGGATTCTACGCATAACTATGAATACTTGGTAAGAATATATTTACTCCTATATAGGTTATTAACACACATATAAACCCGATTATTGCAAACCAAGCGGTTTTGTTACCTCGCCATCCCCTGGTAAACCTGGCATGAAGAAATAAAGCATATACGATCCAGGTAATCAACGACCAGGTTTCTTTTGGATCCCAGCTCCAGTATCTTGCCCAAGCTTGTTCTGCCCATACTGCTCCTGAGAGGATGCAGAGGGTTAAGAATAAGAATCCAATGGCAATCGTCTTGTAGTTCATGTCATCTAACATTCTCAAATCAGGGAAATACTTATGATATATACTGTGGGGATTGCTATCAGGATTTTTGGCAAAGTGACGGCTCTTTAACAAGTACAAAACAGATATCCCACAGGCGACAGCAAAAGCACCATAGGCAATGACGGATACTCCTACATGGATCAAAAGCCAATAGCTCTGCAGTGCAGGCATAGGATCTACTATGTCCTTGGGTAGTGAAAAGGCATAACCCATGACCAACGTGCCGATGGGCATTACAAAAGCACCTAATCCCCTGTATTTAAACTGAAACTTCTTCTCCAAAAACAGGTAACATAGCACAATTCCCCAGGCAAAACAGGTTGCAAATTCAAACTGGTTGTTTAATGGAAGTCTCTCAGCATTGATTGTCCTAATAACCAAAGAAACGGTATGAGTAATCAACCCGAAAAACGCTATAATACTTCCTAACTTACCAACACCTTCATTTTGTACAAATAGGTAAGCAATGTACAATATCGTAGCAACAATATAGCCTGCAAAACCTATATGAAAAAAAACATGCTCTAGGGCAAAGATCTCTTCCATAGGATCATCCCACCTTCTCTTTAATTATATTAATAATCTCTTTAAAGTCTTCTTCAAATTGGGCCTTACTCTTAAAACTTTGGCCTCCTATCAAAATCCTATCATTTCCATCATCATCTTTGCCGAAATTAACCCATATTCTCCTGGGTGCAAAAAAGAAGGAGAGTATAAGACCAACCATCATTAACACCGAACCAAAATAGAATATAGGAACACTAGGATCTCTAACCACTCTTAGCACCGTATATTGATCGTAATCCGTGAAAGTAAATTCGACATTTTCGTACTCATAGGTTTCGCCTTTTTCAGAGACCATCATATCCACAAGTTCGTTTTTCCCATCCAACAAATACCAGATAAATCTAGGGTTATTAGGATAAGGTGACTTGTTAACAGGACTACCTTCAGCATCATAACCATAATCAGGGTAAAATGCTTCTAAATGCACGGTCAGATTTCCCATTCGATATCTATAGGATCTATCCTCAAACACCTGGACAGTATCTAGGAAAAACTTCTCTTCGTCTTCAATTCTGAGACTTCCTACCCACCCGTAACTGGATTGATAAAAGTTTAACCCATCATGCCTCAAAGGCCTATTAACATAGATTGTTTCGGTCTTTGTTTCCTCCCCATTTTCCAAGATTGTCAGATCACTATAATACTGATCTACCGAATAATCATCCCTATAATCTATTCTAAAGTCTTCAACTTTTAGATCAAAGTCTGCATAGTTCATACTTATTGTCTCTCCAGGTACCCCACCTACAGAATCTTCAAATCCCGTAAGATTCCCATACATAAAAGCCAAGATCAAGATCAAAAAACTAATATGGGTTATGAAAGAGCCAAAGTAGCCAAACCTACCTTTACTGGCGTAGACAGAATCTTCTCTGGGATGTTCAATCTTGAAACCTTCCTGCTTTAAAACTGTTTCAATCTCATCAAAAGCTTTTTCTTTATCTTTATTCTGGGACAAAAAGAGTTCAGTTTGGTTTTTTAGATTGTTGATACCCCTGTCATTTTTTACCTTTTTGGGAGAAAAGACGCCTCTGTAAATTCCGGGAAATCGGTTTATACTACATGCAAGCAAATTGACACACAGCAATCCACCTACTAGCAAATACCACCAGGTTTCAAACACATTATCCATACCTGTAAACAGGATAATATCTGCAACGGTTTCACTGTACTGGCGATAATAAACCTCTTCCTCTGCCCCTTGGGGGATTAAAGTTCCAAATATGGATAAAATTGCTACAATTATCAATAATATAATTCCAACTTTCATGGAACATAAGTATTTCCAAATTAAATCCTTGATTGAATTTTTCCCTTTATTTAGATTCAAAAATTCACCCCCTTATAAAGCACAAATCACCTTAAATCATTCAACCATTAATTTATATTATCCTGCATATTGAGAACTATTTCAATATCTAATAACAAAAGTTCATAATATGTTCACAAATTTCTAGATAGTTTCACATTTCACATGCTAGACTTCCCATATTTTGGATTTTCACACCACAACCAGTAATGAAAATAACTGATTTATTTCACTGCTGCAGTATATGGAGATAAGTTTTAAGTTTTTATTACACCTCTCTTGCTTTACCAGCCAAGGTCCACGAAGTTTAATAAGTAAACTTTTTGGATTTTATTGCTAATACATCTTGATTCGCAAGGGGGAGAATCCCCCTTGCGAATCTTAGATGTATCAAAAAAATTCAAGTGTTTACGATTAAACTCCGTGGACCCCTAGATTAGAAATTTCTCCTGCAATAAATCAGACAACCCTTTACTATCATCCCAGTGAAAAACAGGTACATTGCCATATTCAAAGTTTTCATCATCGCTTGCAAAAGCTATCGCTTCTTTTTCATCGCAAAGAGGTTCCACACTTCTTTCAGAATTTATCACTTCGATTTTAGGTTTGGTTTCTCGCTTATATCCCTCGGTCAAAATTATATCAGCATTTTCAATTTTTCCTATAATTTCGTCCAAGGGCTTTTCTTGGTCTAATTGTTGGATCATGGCTATTTTAGCTGGCGAAGATATCACTACCGTTGAAGAACCTGCTTCTCCATGCTTCCAGGTGTCCTTGCCCGGTTTATCAATATCAAACCCATGAACATCATGTTTGATTGTAGCTACATTATACCCCCTACTTTTTAACTCCTGGATCAGCTTACAAACAAGGGTGGTTTTACCAGTTTTTGACTTTCCTACAACAGAGACAACGGGTATCGTCAATTTTATACCTCCTATTTTTTATTTATAGGCTTATTTATGGTAATCAAACCGTACTCTAAAAAATATCAGCAACGAAATATAACAGTACTTATTTATAAAGAAGTAGATGTCTAAAAATTATAAAACAGGTCCCAGTTCTGATTAAAATCAAAAGGCATAAAGTAAACCAGAGCTTCTCGACTCAAAGGTTGATTTTCTGGAGAAAGGAGGATGAAACCATTAGAGATTACAAGAGAAGATATAATCCCTGGTTTTTCTTTCTTAGTTTCTTTACACCATAGTTTACCATTATGGATATACCCTTTTGCCCTTATAAACCTCCATTGACCTATAGTTTTTTTAGTTATTTCCTCCTCTAAAAATCCTTTTACAGCGGTTTCCAATATACTTTTGCCTTCAATCAAACCGCAGATCTTTAAAATTGCCTTTTCAACAAATACTTTATAAGAGGCATAAAGAGCAGCAGGATTGCCTGAGAGGGAAAAAATCGGAACATCATTATATTTTGCCACATGCAAGGGCGTTCCAGGCCTTGCATTTATCTTCCAGAATATTCTTTCTGCCCCGATTTCATCTAAAGCTTCGGGTACCAAATCATATTCTCCCACGGAAACACCACCAGTTGTGATAAGGATATCGACTTCGTTAAGGGCTTTTAAGATCACTTCCTTTAATCTGGTTTTTGAATCTTCAACTATACCGTAATATTTTATTTCTTCTAATTTAAGCTCTTTCAAAGATGCAGATAATATATATCTGTTGCTATTTCTTATTTCTCCTCTCCCTGGGCTTTTGTCAAGCTCAACCAGTTCACTTCCACTTACCACTATACCTACTTTAGGAGGGTCTACCACTTCAATTTCCTCATAACCCAGGGAAGCCAGGACACCTATATCTCTTGAAGTCAAATTTTTCCCCGCCGGCAATAAGAACTCTCCCGCCTTGACATCTTCCCCACAGGGGATGACATTTTCCCCCGAATCCAAAGTCCGGTATAAAAAAACATTATTTCCAACTACATCAACAGCCTCAAAGGGAATAACACAATCATATTCATCCGGCAACGGGGCACCAGTCATTATTTTGACCGCTTTTTTTCCCGTTTCCACTTTTTTGGCAGTACTACCTGCAGGCAAAGTAGCTGTAATTTCAAATTTCAGGGAAGCATCATCTTTAGCTCCCCTAGTTTCCCAAGACCTAAAAGCATAACCATCATAGGGGGATCTTTCAAAGGGTGGGATATTTTTCTGGGAAACCAAGTCTTCACCTAGGTTTTTACCTAAAGCCATTTCAATTGGCACCCTTTTTCTTTTTTTCTTTGCACCTTCACTAACTAGATTCATCACTTCAATGTATGCTTCTTTTGGGTCAATCATCCAAAAATACTCCTTTCAATACTGGATTCAGCCTTGGCCAAATCCACACTTGGGAAAATTACACTCCTCACACCTAAAACATAGGCCACCGTGTCCCAAGGTTGAAATTTCTTCCGGTACTACTCTTTCCCCAGCCAAAATCCTGGGCAAAAATACATCAAAAGCCGTGGTTCTAGCATACATTACGCAACCAGGTAAGCCGAAAATCGGTGTGTCTTCCAAATATGCCAGCATCAACATGGTACCGGGAAGAAGTGGGGCCCCGTAAGTTATTATCTCCGCCCCCGTCTTTCTTATAGCGGTAGGAGTAACATCATCAGGATCAACGCTCATTCCTCCGGTTACAATTACCATGTTATTTTTAGTCGATTCTTCCACTATGGCCTTCTTTATCATGTCTTCATCATCGGGTAAGTAAACCTTATCTTTTATAAAAGAACCATATTTTTTGACTTTTCTCTCTACCACTGAAGAGAAGCCATCTTCAACTCTGCCGTTATAAACTTCACTTCCTGTGACAATTAAGGAAGCGGATAAACTATTATATCTGTAAAGTTCAATTATCGGATCATCCACGTTATCCCCGGATTTTAACATTTCCCTTTCTATAATCTTCAACTTATCCTCTTCAATAACCAGGGGCACTATCCTGGTTTCTGCGATTATCTCATTTTCTTTAACGGGCATATTGTTATAACAGGTTACCGCAACGATCTCTGGCCACCTATTAAGAGACATAAGCCTGGACTTGTCCACTTTCAAAAGGCCATCAACTTTTGATTTCAAGCTAATCTTACCCTCACTAGGACCCACAAGCTCTATATCTTTATTTGTTCTAGCCAAAATCCGAGCAAGTTTATGGGCACCATCATCCTCATGAACTTTTCCTTTTTCAAGTTCGTATATATATATATTTTCTTTACCCATTTTTAAAAGTTCCGGGACATCTTCGGACGTAATTTTATGGCCTTTTTTAAATCTTGCTCCCTTTGACTTGCCTGGCTCAATCTTGGTCAAATCATGGGCCAACACATTACCTACTGCGTCTTGTACCGGTACTTTTTTCATATAAACTTTCACTCCTCAGATTAATTTGTTTCTTTTACCTTGATTGGATCGCCTTTATGAATCATGCCACCTTTAAGAACTTGAACAAAAATTCCCTCCCTGGGCATAATACAGTCCCCGGCCTGGTAGTATATAGCGCACCGGTCATGACACTCTTTCCCAATTTGGGTGACTTTTAAGACAATATCATCGTTATCACCTACATGGATGGTGCTTTCTAGTGGGATTTCAGTAAGTTTTATCCCTCTTGTCACGATATTCTCGCCAAAATCTCCCTCCCCTACTTCTAAGCCCATGTCCTGCATCTTTTTTATACTTTCAGCAGCAAGCAAACTAACCTGTCTATGCCAATCACCGGCATGGGCATCATCTTTTAACCCATAGTTTTTCATTAATTCGCCTTTATTTACGCTATTCTTTCTAACACCTTTTTTGTCGCTGATACATACCGCCTCTACGTAGCCCTCTTGCAACTAAATACCCCCTATCCACCTATCTGAATCATATTTCTACCATTACCGTTTTCTTTATCATTTCCTTCACCTTTGTTTTTTGATGCTGCTCCTTGGTCAGAGTTGATTATATGTTCCTTGGGTTTATTTTGAACCGATTTTTTAAAGGTTTCTTTAATCTTTTCCTTGTAATCCAATGAAGGCATTATATCAAACTCCTTGTCCGAAAAAAGGCAGTTCTTGATTTTTCCGTCTGAGGTCAACCTCAACCTATTACAAGATTCACAGAAATGCTCGCTGACAGCCGAAATAAAACCTATTTTTCCCTTACTATCTTTAAAATCATAGTACTTCGCAGGTCCGTTTCCATTGCTAGTACTGGTTTCAAACATTTCACCGTAAGAGCTGCATTGTGATTTGATCTCATCTACCGAAACATAACTCTGTTTCCAGTCTGTGTCTGTGCTTTCGCCTATGGGCATGTATTCGATAAATCTAATTTCAAGCTCTTCTCTGCGACCATAATCGATAAAATCAGATACCTCTTCGTCATTGAAACCTCTAATAACGACAACATTGATTTTAACAGGGGATAGCCCTACTTCCTGGGCAGCTTTTATACCTTCAAAGACCTTATTCAAATCGCCACCCCGGGTGATCTTTTCAAACTTTTTTTCATTCAAAGTGTCAAGGCTGATATTAACCCTATCCAGGCCAGCTTCTTTTAAGCTAGCTGCGAAAGCATCGAGTAATATTCCATTGGTAGTGATGGAAATGTCAGTAATAGCACCTATTTCCCTGGTTTTTTTGACGAGATTGACAAACCCTTTCCTAACCAGGGGTTCTCCTCCCGTAAACCGTATTTTTTTTAGTCCTAAATCAGCACCCGCTTCAATTATCCTTACTATATCCTCATATTTCAGCAGTTCATCACTATTAAGCTTTTCTATACCTCCAGGAGGCATACAGTAAACACAGCGCAAGTTACACCTATCTGTCACAGAAACCCTAAGGTAATCAATCATACGACCATACGATTCCAATAAAATCCCTCCTAAATAAAAAGTCAACTGCCATGGAAAAGAAAAAGCAGTTGACTTAAAGCTTTCTCCTTTCCAAAACACGGGAGGTAATAAAGTTTCCTTCATTACCCTACCGGCTTCTTTCCATAGGCAAATAATCTTACTTACAATACCCTTAGGAAAAAAAGCTCGGAGAAAGATACAAAATTCTATATTCAGTTTTTTAAGATTTTATCATTAGCTTTTTCCAAATCTTCAGGTGTGTTCAAATTGAAAAAAGAATCAAACTCCGGATCAATCTTCTTTATAAATCCTTCATCTAAATATTTCACCTTTACCTTTGGAAAAAATTTTACTATCTTAAAATCATTTCTTGCCAGGCTGTCTTCGATAAAATATAAATTATTCTTGTGATAGAGGGCAAAAGTAGCTTCAACATGACCCTTGTGACAAGGTATGATAATATCATATCCATCACAAAAGCTTATCATCTCGACTATAAGCTTCGTATTTATAAAAGGCATATCACAAGCCACGACAAACCCATATTCAGTATTCATTTCATATAAGCCTGCATGAATCCCAGCCAAGGTGCTTTTTTGGGGCTTAATTATCTTATCAACGGTCACTCGTACATCTTTGTAACTTCTGTAAAAATCAGGAGTATCGGTTACAATCAAAATTTGATTAAAAACTTCATTCAGCCTATCTAGCAGCCATTCAATTACGGGCCTATCCCCTAGTTGTAAAAAAGCTTTGTTCTTAGAACCCATCCTCTTGCCTGATCCTCCGGCCAAAATAATCCCGGTTACTTCTTTTCCCACTTAAATAGCCCCTTTACTTCCTGATAACAATTATTGTGTCTAATTACTATTTTATCATATTTTGTCCATTTTTTCAGCAAAAATTAAATGATTCTATCGCTTAAATCCTTTAAACACTAATTCATTACAGGTTTACCTTATCAAGAATTTTCCAGGTACTAATCACCGAAGGTGAGTCTTCTGGAAGATCAAAAAGTGGCTTAGCTTTTATATCATATTCTACGATATTGGAATCATAGGGAATACTTCCTATCAATTCGATGCCCGTCTTTTTAATCTCTTCTTTCAAAAGCTCATCAATCTCTTCATAGTCAGCTTTTGTCACAACCAGGTAAATTTCATCGACTTTCATTTCCACGGAATCAATAATCTCCTTTACTCTTCCTGCGGACCGAATCCCCCGAGCAGAGGAATCGCTAATGACAAACAGGACATCAACATCACTGATAGTTTTCCTGCTTAAATGTTCTAGCCCGGCTTCATTATCTATGATTACATAGTCATAGTTTGTTTCCAAGTTTTCAATATGCTTTCTCAACAGATCATTAGGATAACAATAACAACCAGGTCCTTCTGGATTTCCCATTACCAACAGGTCTACATTATCGGTTTCAATTATGGCTTCTGCCAACTTAAACTCGACAAACCTTTGTTTATCCATCCCCTCAGGAACTGCATGAAGCTCCTTGGTTTGATTCAATATATCACCGATGGTCTCATCCACTTCTTCACCTAATGCTTCATTTAAGTTAGCATTAGGATCTGCATCGACTCCCAATATTGTTCCCTTTTTCTCCTTGATTAAATAACGGATCAACAAGGAGGCAAAAGTGGTTTTACCTGTACCCCCTTTACCTGCCACAGCAATCTTCTTAGGCATTTTATCCACACTCCTTTGTTTCAAATTTTATCTAGCATCTTCTATGGCCTGCTCAGCTTCATCATAACTCATTGCCCCCGGATTTTCAAATACAATTTCACCATCCGCATCTACAAGATAGTTTGACGGCAACCCCAAAACTTCAAAATATTGAACAGCCTCTTCTTCCTCATCAAGATAAACATCAAATACATACCCTTCATCTTCCATCAAGCCTTTTACATCTGAAGCCGAATCTGTAAAGTTAATAGTTATAACTTCGACCTCTTCATCATCAGCATAGTTTTGATACAATTCATTGATATGAGGCAGCTCATCTAAGCAATAAGGACAATCCTTACCCCAAATATTCACAAAAGTAACCTTACCTTCAATATCTTCCATCAAAGCATCTATACTGTCAAGACTTTCGAATTTAAATGTTGCAGCTTCCATATCAACATCATCAGAACCAAAACAACCTGTAGAGATGATAGCAATACTCAGCATCAAACCAAGAAGGATCATTATAAAAACATTTTTTCTACTCATGATCAATCCTCCAATTCTAATTTTATTTCCTTGTACTTCCCATATTTTACCTTTCACATCACAACCAGTAATGAAAATAACTGATTTATTTTATTGCAGCAGTATATGGAGATACGTTTTAAGTCGAACTTTTGATTTGGACGATTTTGCAAATCCTAGTGAGCGTTGGTATTTAGCAAGCAATCTATCAATGATAAAACACAAGTATTTACGATTAAACTTCATGTACCTCTTATTTTCGTACTAACTCCCCATGTTTTGACTTTCAGACCACAACCAGTAATGAAAATAACTGATTTATTTTA
>CAZCIZ010000012.1:0-45830 GCA_964498995.1 uncultured Clostridia bacterium
AGCTGTAGTGAAGTGGCTTAACACGCCGGCCTGTCACGCCGGAGATCGCGGGTTCAAATCCCGTCAGCCCCGCCATTAATTTAATAGCTTTGCCGAGATAGCTCAGGCGGTAGAGCAGAGGACTGAAAATCCTCGTGTCGGCGGTTCGACTCCGTCTCTCGGCACCATTTGGGTAAAAAGTAAATAAATTGTTAAGATCAATTTGTAATTCATGCGGGAATAGCTCAGTGGTAGAGCATCGCCTTGCCAAGGCGAGGGCCGCGGGTTCAAATCCCGTTTCCCGCTCCATTTATGTTAATTAAGGTGGGATGGCGAAGTCCGGCCTAACGCCGCGGACTGCAAATCCGTTATTCGTGGGTTCAAATCCCACTCCCACCTCCATTATAAAATATGCAGGAGTGGTGGAATCGGCAGACACACAGGACTTAAAATCCTGGGGGCAATACCTTGCCCGTGAGGGTTCAAGTCCCTCCTCCTGCACCATTATAGAGGCATTTATAAAAGCCGGTATGGCAGGAATGTAGCGTAAATTTAACGCATAAATCCTGAGGTACTGCACAACTAAAAAATAACACGCGTACATAATATGCGATGCTAAATATACGTCCCTATTAATTAAAACAAAGGGGCGTATTTTTAATGTTTAAGCAAAGGAGTTACAACATTAAACTGGAGATATCAATCATTCTTTTTTGCAGTTATTCCTTTGCAGTTATTCCAAGGTAGATGAAATATAAAGCATATACTGCAGCGGTAATTGCTGCAGGTACTGAAGCAATGTCTTCAAAAAAAGTAATGGCTAAAGTAGAAGCAAACCCCATATTTTTTATAGTAGATATCAAAGCAAGACTAATATTTTCCTTCCCGGAAAAATAACCTGTTTTATCAGAAAAATACTCGACCAACGCCCCTAGAACGAAGGTAGTTAGAACAGCAATCAAGCAGACCCGTAGCAATATAGTAGGTTCAGTAAAGAAAACTTCACGGTTTAACCCAACTACGGTAAAGATGACTACAAAAAATCCCCAGTTGATTATTATAGATCTCCACTTTTCTATATGTGGGGTGAGATCAAACTTGATAATCAAACGAGATATAATAAAAGGAATTAAAATGATTTGAAACATGGTTAAAAATAGATTTAAAGGAGATACCAAAACTCCACCAGTTATTATAAACAATAAAGCTGGAGTAATAACTAAAGCTGACAAATATGTTGTAAATGTTCCCATTAAAGAAAAGGGAATATTTCCACTTCTAACATAAGTAAAAGGCATTATGGCAGCTCCTGGAGGCGAAGCTGCTATGATAGCATACCCAACCCAATACTCTTCCGGTAGCAAGAGCCAAGCAAGCCCGAGGCTCAAACTGCCAAGGATAATATAGCTGAAAAACACACTCCACATAAAGGGCCGGATTAGAGTCTTCAATGGAAGAATATCCTCGATATTAACTTGAGTTATCGAAACAGTAAAAATAACAGCCAATACGGGAATAGTCAAATGGGTGGTATAATTAGCCAAATCACTGAATAAAAAACCTGTTACAAAAGATAGGACTAATATAAAATTTCTATTACTAAAAATTTGTGCCACTTTGAATATCTCCTTAAAATAGTATTTGCAACACTATAACATAAGCTTGTACTTTTGACAAAAAATATTGTAAACTTAATATAGCAGTGCGAAACAGGTGAATTAATAGGAGGTCTAAGTTTGAAGAAAATATTGCTGTTTTCATTAATATTTTTAAGCGTTTTTGTATATGTTGGCTGTGTAGAAGGAGAGATTTATGTAGATGTTGATAGAGATGGAAGTGCAGAAGTAACTTATGAACTTTTATTAAATGAGCGCGCACTAAATTTTATGCAGATGGAAAATGAAGATCCATTACAGGGAATAAAAGAATATATACAAGAAAATGATGCCGCAATGGAAATTGAAAAAATTGAAGAAATTCAACAGGATGGAAGAGAAGGAATAAAAATGGTGATAAACTATGAAGATGTATCGAGTATTAGTCTTGATGGTGGTAGAGGGGAAAAATTAACTGAGACAGAAGCTATTGATGTAAAAAGAGGTTTTTTTAAGGATTACTATATGATAAACCTACAATTTCAAGGTGATGAATCTATACAAGAAAATGAAGGTTGGCTTGAACAATTTGGAGAAGGTATTGTAAAGGGAATGATAGACTTTAATATAACTTTTGACTTGCCTATAGAGGCTAAAAGTCATAATGCAGATATTGTAGAAGGTAATGTTTACACTTGGAATGCGGACTTGATTCATGGTGAAACGATAGAAATGGAATTAGAGGTATGGAATGTATTCAACATAGCTTTGTTGGTAGGGGCAATTTTGATAGTTTCATTAGGACTGATAGTGACATATGTTCTCAAATTGAGGAAAAAGGAATAAAATTAAAAGGAATAAAATTAAAAGGAATAAAACTCTGGTAGAATTGATAATGTCAAAAATCATTGTGGGTGGTTTTCTTTTGAGGTGATGTTATTTAATGGATAACAGAAATTCTATTTCCATTGGATCTTTAGTGATAGGACTATTGGTGGTGCTGCTGATACCAATAGTATCTTTGGGAATGATCGAGGATTTTGATTTATTAGCCGTATTTGGGATCTTGTTATTAACTGTATTTTGGGGCGCAATGGTTTTAAGAGTTTGGCTGCGAACTTATATCGGCCAAAATCATGACGAAGACAGTAATGACAACCAGACTAAATCCAGTAAAGCCAGGAGAAATAAAAGAAATAAACACTAAAGGGCAAGAGTTCATAGCCTCCTGCCCTTTCTCTTAAAATTGAGCGATTAACTTGTCAAACCCTTTAAAAATGAATCTATGTTTCTACCAAGATCTTCTCCAATATATCCACCTTCCAATACGGCAAAAGTATGAAGGTTGTAATCAGCAATAATCTTGCCAATTTCTTCATAACCCTCTGTGGATATTCCCAGAGAAGCTAAGGGGTCTTTTTCATGGGCATCAAAACCCGCTGAAACTGCTATTTGCTCAAAACCTATATCGGGAACTTTTCCTAATCCTTCTTTCAAATTTTGGATATATTCATCATCATCGGATACTGCCAGAGGGTAATTGATAATGTTATCTTTTGACTTTTTGCCGGTTCCCGGGAACCCTATGGATCTATGAAGAGATAGAAAGTAGACACCATCTTCTCCTAAAAAAATATCTTCTGTACCATTGCCATGATGGCCGTCGATATCGATAATTAATGTTTTTAAACCGGATTTTTTGACTGCTATAGCAAGATTATTATAGTAACAAAAACCACCGATAAAATTCTTACCTGCGTGATGCCCTGGTGGTCTCATCAAACTAAATCCACCTATTTCTTGGGCTTTTATTGCTCCTCCAACAGCTAAAAGCGTTTGTTCAAATAGATTTTCATATACAGGGCAATCAGGATCAAAAAAGTTTCCGGTTTTGACTTTTTCGACAAGTTCCTCTGTATGAGCTAGTTTTGGATCTTCCTCGTGGGCTGGTTCGGGTGTGATTAGCTCATATTTGTCTTTTAGGAATTGATAAGCCTTTTTTACCCTTTCAGGACTTTCTGGGTGTCCTATTACTCCGTAATCAAGTGCTTTTTCTGTAAAAACTATCTGCATTTCTCTCCCCCTTTTGTAAATAATTTAGCTTTACTTCAACTTCTTATCTGTCCGGATCCCAGGATGACAAATTTAGTGGTGGTCAACTGTTCTATACCCATGGGTCCTCTGGCATGGAGCTTTTGGGTGCTGATACCGATTTCCGCTCCCATCCCGAATACACCCCCATCGGTAAACCTGGTAGAAGCATTTACATATACAGCCGCTGCGTCTACTTCATTTAGAAATTTCCGGGCAGAAGTGTAGTTTTCAGTTATTATGGCTTCGGAATGATTGGTGCCGTAGGTTTGTATATGGTCGATTGCTTCCTCTAAATTGTTGACTACTTTTACAGCAAGGGTTAAATCCAAATATTCTTTCCCCCAATCTTCTTTGGTCGCTTCATTCACGTTACATACCTGACGAGTCCTATCACAGCCCCTGATTTCGACTTTATTTTCTTTTAGTTTAGGCACCACTTTTTTCAAGAAATCTTCTTTAATTTCATCATGCACAAGCATTGTTTCCATTGCATTACATACCCCAGGCCGCTGAACCTTAGCATTAATGGATATTTCCACTGCCATATTAATATCTGCTTCTTTGTCTATGTAAGTGTGACAGTTACCTTCTCCCGTTTCGATTACTGGAACGGTGCTGTTTTTGACTACAAATTCAATTAAGCCTTTGCCGCCTCTGGGGATCAGAGCATCGATGTATTCATCCTGGTTTAACAATTCACTGACACTTTCTCTGGATTCATCTTCTATCAATGAAATACAGTCTGGATCTACCCCTGCAGTTTCAAGGCCTCTTCGTAAAGATTTTGTGATCTCTTTGTTTGAGTTAATAGCTTCGGCACTACCCCTCAAAATGATAGAATTACCTGCTTTTAACGCCAGTCCTCCTGCATCTGCAGTGACATTTGGTCTAGCTTCATAAATAATCCCGACAACTCCAAGGGGAACTCTAACCCTACCAACTTCCATGCCGTCCTGAATCTTCTTTGCGCCCAGGTGCTCGCCTACAGGGTCCTCAAGGCCTGCTATGTCAAACAACCCTTCAGCCATTTTTTCAATTCTGTCTTCATTCAATGTTAACCTATCCTTAAAAGCATTGGTGTAATTTTCTTTTTTGACCAGGTTTTCTACATCTGTTTTGTTTGCATCCAGAATAGAATTTTTGTCTTTTTGCAAATTTTCGCCCATTTTTATCAGGGCCTTGTTTTTTTCTTCACTTGACAATACCGCAAGCTTCCTACTCGCTTTTTTTGCCCTTTCACACAGTTTTTGTACATAATCACCAGCCATTTATACAACCTCCTCATTTTCAAAGATTACGCAGTTATCCCTGTGCAAAACTTCGCTTCCCAAGGAATATCCCAGGACTGCACTTATTTCTCCGCTATGGAACCCTTTTATCTTTTCAATTTCATTGGAAGAATAGTTGGAAATACCCTTGCCGATTATATTTTCATCTTCGTCGCAGATGCTGACCACTTTATACCTATCGAAGTTTCCTATTACATGCTTTATGCCGCTGGGGAGAAGGCTTTTGTTCAGTGTACATACCGCGTATTTTGCTCCTTGGTCAATATAAATTCTGCCTTGGGATAGCTCTGCAAAGGCTATCCATCTTCTTCTGCAGTTCAAGGTTTTTTTGGCAGGGAAGAATAGAGTCCCCACTTCCTTATCATTAACTATCTCTTGAACGATTTCAGGTTTCTCTCCTTTGGTTATGATCATAGGAACGCCGGAGCTTGTGGCAATTTTGGCAGCTTGAATCTTACTGATCATCCCGCCGGTTCCTCTTTTATCATGGGATTGTTCTGACAGGGCTTCTATTTCCGGGGTAATCTTTTTGACCTCAGAAATAAACTCAGCATCTGGATTTTTGTAAGGATCTTTGGTATAAAGCCCTTCGATATCAGATAATAAAACCAATAGATCCGCGTCAATGGTACTTGCTACCAAAGCACTTAAGGTATCATTATCACCAAATTCAATTTCGTCAGTTGCAATAGTATCATTTTCGTTAATAATGGGAATGACGTTATAGGTTAATAACGTTGTAATTGTTTTTCTGGCATATAGGTAACTTTTTCTGTTGGCTATATCGTCCCTGGTTAAAAGAATTTGAGCAATTGTATGACCGTATTCTGAAAACAGTTTTTCAAAATTTTGGATTAATATTCCCTGGCCTACTGCTGCCAAAGCTTGTTTTTCAGAGGTTTTCTCAGGCTTTTGCAAAAAGTTAAGCTTTCCCAGTCCAGCCCCTACGGCCCCGGAAGCTACAAGAATAATCTTTTTACCCTGGTTTGCAAGGTCGGATAACTGCCTTACTAGTTTTTCACAGTAGTTTAGGTTGAGTTTACCGTTAGGATAGGTGATGGTACTGGTGCCCACTTTAAAAACTATTATGGAATTTTCTTTTAATTTTAAATTTCTAGCTACCATATTATCATTCCTTCGTTAAGGTGATTGATTTATTGGAAATGAATTTAAATGTTCTTTAACTCCTGGGAGCGATTATAACAGGCTTCGACCCCTTTCATTATAACGCCCCTTAGCCCGGATTCTTCTAATTCTTGCAGGGCATAGATGGTTGTCCCTCCTGGAGAAGAAACTTTATCTTTTAAAATTTCCGGATGTTCCCCAGTATCTGAGACCAGCTTTGCTGAACCGTAGGTTGTTTGGGTGGCAAGTTTTAAACTTTGTTCCTGGGTAAGCCCCAATTTCATACCCGCGTTTGTCATAGCCTGAATGATCAAGAATATGTAGGCTGGCCCACTACCGGATAGGGCAGTCACCGCATCAAGATGTTTTTCTTCAATTTCAAGAAGCTCACCAGTGGGTTGAAGGAGTGTTTTGATGAAACTGCTTTCCTCTTCACTGACAAGGCTATTTTTGCTTAACCCGATCATGCCTGCATTTACCAAGCAGGGGGTATTAGGCATCAATCTGATGATCTTGGCTTCGACTCCAAGGTTATCCTGAAAAAGTTGAATAGGGGTTCCGGCAAGGACGGTTACAAATAGCTTGTCATTTGGAATTTTTTTGGGCACTTGTTTAAAAAGTTCCCCTGAATTTTGTGGTTTCACGGCTATGAATACTATATCTGATGCATCGATGAGTTCTTTTATTGAACTTGACTTGGCGATGTTTAAATCCTTTACTACCTGGTCTAACTTCTCGGCATTATTATCATATGCAAGTATATTCTTTTTAAAAACCGTTTCGCTTTTGATAAAACTATTCAAAAGGGTTGTACCTATATTTCCCGTACCAATAAGTCCTATGGTTGTTTTAGCAATTTTGGACATAGCTGTTTTACCTCCCCCGAATTAAAATAAATATTGCTCCGATTCATTATAGCTAAATAGACCAGTTTTTTCAATAACTATGCAATTAACTATGCAATTAAATGCAACTAAAAAAATCATTACCTGATCACCCTCAGATCCAATTCTCTTGCTAGATCTTTTAACAAACTCATTCCAGCAATGGGATTACCTTTATTGTTTAGTGGTGGGCTGAATATACCTATACCCATTTTGCCCGGCACTGATGCCATAATTCCCCCTGATATTCCACTTTTTGATGGCATTCCTATTTCAACAGCATGCTTGCCCGATTCATTGTAAAGGCCGCAGGTGAACATAAAAGTTTTTATGATCCTGTAATACCTGCTATAACTGCTAGAAACCTCATCCTCCGTGGAAGCAAGGATTTTTCCCATATGGGCCAAGTCTTCACAGGTTACCCTTAAAGAACATTGTTTAAAATATATTTCCAGAATCATATCGACATTTCCTTTAATTGCACCGATATTTCTTAAAAAATATGCAATGGCCCTGTTTTTATCAGCTGTGTTTTTTTCTGAATCGTATACTTTTTCATCAATGGTAATTGTGGGGTTTTGGGCAAATTTCATGATCAGCTCCTTTAACCTGGAAAATTTTTCATTATAGCTTTTACCATGAATCATTGAGGTTATAGCAATGGCCCCCGGGTTAACCATGGGATTTAGAGGGATCAAGCTGTTAAAGGTTTCTAGCTTGGATATTGAGTCGAACAATTCGCCTGTTGGTTCCATGCCGATGTTAGAAAAAACCCTGTTTTCATCATTGTCCATCAGGGCAAGTAAAAGAGAGAACACCTTGGAAATACTTTGAAGAGTGAAGGGAAAATCATAATCTCCCGCCCTGTAAGTTTCCCCCTGTAATGTTTTAATACAGACCCCGAATAAATTGGGATTTTGATTAGAAAGAGCTGGAATTGTACTGGAGAGGGAGCCCTGTTGTTTAAATTTTTGATTATTTTTCAAAAGTTTACTTAATAAAATGTCCAAACTAACCATCCTTTGGTAGGAATTCTTTAAGTATTGTTAGCCAAAAAGCTCCTGAATATTTACAGAACGGATGAAAAAAGCTAGATAAAGGTGAAATAAAAGCAAAAATAAAAAATCATTGGGGTGAAAGAGTTGAGCATTCTTGAAAAAGAAGGGTTAAAGCTGTATACTTTGAGTTTTGTTCCCTTTATTATGGTACTTGGAAATTCTTTGTTAATTCCGGCATTTCCCCAGATACAAGAAGCTTTGGATATTTCTCAGTTGGAAGTTGGTCTACTTATTACCGTTTTTTCTATTTCAGCTGGAATAACTATACCTATAGTGGGCTTTTTGTCAGACAAAATAGGCAGAAAGATCATCATAATAATCGCTCTGTTTTTATATTCTCTGGGTGGGTTGATATCTGGAGTCTCTGCTTATCTCCTTGACAATCCCTATAATTTGATCCTTGTGGGAAGGTTAGTTCAAGGTTTAGGTGCTGGAGGTACAGGTCCTATTGCCATGGCCTTGGCAGGTGATATCTTTCAGGAAAAGAATAGAAGTAAGGCCATGGGTGTATTAGAAGCTTTTAACGGTTTAGGTAAAATAGTAAGTCCGATCCTTGGCGCTGCCGTGGTTGTATTGATTTGGTTTTCCCCATTTTTTATCTATCCGGTCTTGTCAATACCTGTGATTATATTCATGTGGCTGGTAATCAATGAGCCTGAAAACAAATCTGCCGGAGCTGACTCCCAAAACACTTTTAAAAGATATTTTTTCGGAATAGGAAATATATTTAAAAAGCAGGGACTTTACTTGGTAGGGACTTACCTGGCAGGTTTTACAGTACTATTTTTCTTATTTGGAACCTTGTCCTATATGTCAGATATTTTGGAAATAAGGTATGGTCTTTTTGGCGTATTAAAAGGCTTGGTCCTGGCGATTCCTGTCTTTGTTATGGCTACCACTTCTTATACCATAGGCAAGGTGATCAAGACTGATAGGTCTTTTATGGAATATTCTGTGGTTACGGGACTTTTTCTGGGAGGAATAGCTTTTTTACTAATAGCTTTGTTTTTGGAAAGCGATTATGTCTTTTTTGGAGCTATCGTCCTGGCAGGTTTCTCTGCAGGAGTTATACTGACTTCAGTAAACACCTTGGTTACCAGTGCTACCACAGGTCGGGCCAGAGGAGGAATAACATCTCTGTATGGTAGCGTTAGATTTTTTGGAGTGGCAGCAGGCCCACCTGCCTTTGGTTGGATGGTTGAAATCAGCAGGATTTTTATGTTTGGTAGTGCTGCCGGTTTTTTAATTGTGATTTCGATTTTTGCCTATTTCTCCATTATTTTGATAAACAATAGCAGTGAAGAGGTAGAAGTCAGTACAAATTTTGTCAAGGAAAAACTATCCGCTTTGATATCTTTTATTGGAAGCAAAAATAAGATAAAATAAAATTAAAATAAGATAAAAGAAAATATAGGACCTGTGATGAAGGATTAGTTAATCTTGGCGATTAAGGTTGGTGGTATTTTGTCTCTTCGTTTTATCTTGGGAAGGGCCGGGATGGGAAAAACTAGTTATATTACCAGTAAAATAACAGAAAACTTGATTTCTGACCCGACTGGCTCTCCTATAATTCTAATTGTACCGGAGCAGTCAACATTTCAAATGGAACAAAAGATATTACAAAATGAGGAAATTCAAGGTTTTACAAGACTGCACATCTTGAGTTTTGATCGGATGTCAAAAAAGGTCCTGGAGATGAAAGGTGGAAGTTGTAAAACCTACCTCTCAGATTTGGGCAAGGAAATGATCTTAAGAAGGATTGTCCAGGAGAGGCTTAATGAAGGTGATCTCAAGGTTCTAGAAAAAGCTGCGAAACAAAGGGGCTTTGTAGATAAATTATCAGGTTTTATCAGGGAAGCTAAAATGTACAATATATTTCCTGAAGAACTATCGAGTCTTGATAAAATAAAAACGGGAGTTTATGAAAAAGGTCACGATACCCTGGATAAAAAGATAGAAGAAATTTCACTTATCTATGATGACTATGAAAACTTCATTCATGACAATTACCTACATCAAGAGGACTATTATTTAAAAGCCTATGAAAAAATGGCTCAATTTTCTCTCTTATCAAAAAGCCAAGTATATGTAGATGATTTTTTCGGTTTTACTCCCAGGGAAATTATGCTGTTGGAAAAGATATTGTTAACAGCCAGTGAGGTAGAAATTTCTTTAACCATGGATCCATTGCTATTAAGACCTGAGTATGCTTCGAAAATTAACCAGGTGGATTTATTTTATCCGGTACTTGAAACCTATAATAAAATCAATCATCTAGCTAGGAAGAATAATGTTGAGATATTGGAACCTGAAGTTTTGCCTCATGGTAATGAACATAGGTTTGGGGGCTCCAAGGAGCTAAGGCTTTTAGAAAAAAATTGGGATAAAGTATATCCCGTTGAAATATATGCTGACAAATGTGAAAAAGTAGAGCTCATTCAGGCCTCTAATAGGAGAGGAGAAGTAGAGAAAATAGCCAGGAAAATATTAACGGATATAAGGGAAAACAAGCTTAGATTCAAAGAAATTTCCATTATACTCAGGGATTTTGAGGATTATGAACCTTTAATAAAATCTGTGTTTTCAAATTATGAAATTCCCTATTTTATCGATAAAAAGGAAGATATACATTATCATCCTTTGGTAGAGCTGTTAAGAGCTGTGCTTGAAATAATCTTGAGCAACTGGTCATATGAAAGTGTGTTTCGGTTTTTGAAGACAGATCTGGTTGGTTTGGATAGAGATCAAATGGATAAGCTTGAAAACTATGTTCTGGCCCATGGGATTAAAGGTGGAGATTGGCTAATGGACAGGCCATGGAACTATTTATTACAAACTGACCTGGACAACCTGGAAGATGAGATTTCGAAATCTCAAGAGAGCTATTTAAATGAAATAAACAAAACCAGGGACAAAGTCGTTGAAATTTTAAAACCTACTTTTGATCTTTTGAAGTCTGGCAAGTATCGTGAAACCTTTACAGTTAAGGAAATCTCTTTAGAGCTCTGGAATCTCTTAGACCGTATGGAAATACCTTCAAAGTTGAAAGATTTGATTTTGGAGTCCAAGGTTCAAAACAAGCACTACGAGATGCAGTTTAATACCCAGGTTTGGGCGAATATAGTTCAGATGTTTGAAGAATTGATAGAATTTTTAGGGGACAAAGATATGAACCTAAGGGATTATTTGCATGTTCTAGAAGAAGGGTTTCAAAACATATCTATGGGCCTACTTCCCCCGTCTTTAGATCAGGTTGTAATCGGTTCTATAGAAAGATCCAGGCAGCATAATATAAAATCCCTATATATTATGGGGATGTGTGAAGGTGCATTCCCTGCCTCGTTTTTGGAATCGGGATTATTCAATGACAAGGAAAGGTTGCTCCTCAGGGACCAAAAAATAGAGCTTGCGCCAACCACGGAGAAAAAACTTTTTGATGAGCAATTTTGGGCCTATATTGCTTTTACCAGGGCAAAGAATAAGATGGTTTTAAGCTATCCCCTATCAGCTCAGGATGGTAGTTCTCTACACCCATCTTCCCTTTTAAATGGGATTAAGAGGATTTTACCTACTCTAGAAGAGGAATACTTTCATGAAGATATTTTAGCAGCTGATCTCGATTTTCTTACAAGTCCAAACAAATTGGCCCCTGTTGTTACTTGCAAATTAATCAATTCGACTAAAGAAGCTGGGGAAATCCCTCCTTTTTGGCAGGAAGTATTAAATGTATTACAAACTGATTATCCTGATGAATTTAAGAAGAACAAGGTTTTCCAGGGTCTTGAGTATAAAAATGAAGTAAAGAGCCTTCTAGGAAACTATGTTGACGACAAGTCTGATGGGAAACTTAAAAGCTCGGTTTCGGCCATGGAAAATTATTCTGCTTGTCCTTTTATGTACTATGCTTCCAGGGTCTTAAAGCTTCAGGAACGGGAATATTATCGATTGGATCCCCTGGGATTTGGAATTTTATATCACGCAGCATTGAAGCATTTTTTTGAAAGGCTAAAACAAGAGGAGATATCTTGGAAAGATGTAACAGAGACTCAGATTGAAACCTACTTAGACCAAATATTGTCAATTCTTTCGGAGAGGTTAAAAAATAAGATACTGGAAGACAGTAGTAGAAATAAGTATATCAGGGAAAAATTGAAAGAACATTTGGTCAATGCCATCTCCATCCTGGCTGAGCATGAAATTGAAGGAGGGTTTAGCCCTGCTTATGCGGAACTCGGATTTGGCAGCAGGGGTGATCTCCCCCCATATAAAATTGAGCTAAGTGAAGGTAGAACTCTTGAAATAGAAGGAAAAATAGACAGGGTAGACGAAGGTGAATTGGAAGGTAGAAAGTATATAAGGGTGATCGATTATAAAGGTAGAGCAAGGCCTTTAGATCTTCTTGAACTCTATAATGGTATCAACCTGCAGTTATCCGTATATCTTTTGGTTATCATAGAAAATTCTAATTTTTTATGGAATATAGATACAATCTATCCCGCAGGCATGTTGTATTTTGGAATCAGAAGTCCATTGGTTACTACAACAGGACCTTTGTCTTTACAGGAAGCTAGAAAGATGCTTAGAAATACCATGAAAATGGAAGGGTATATATTGGAAGATGAAGAGGTTTTTAACTCTATGACCGGTGGGAGGGAGGACCTCTTAAAGCAGAAATATTCAAAGAACAAAGGTAGGTTCACTAGTAATAGCCGAGTTCTTGATATTGAAGAGTTTGACACCCTTCTTAAGTATACCGAGGAAAAAATCCGGGAAGTAGGAAATGAAATTTGCCAAGGCGAGTTTGATATTTTACCTTACAAAGCTGGTACTAGCACCCCCTGTGGATTTTGTCCTTATCATCCGGTATGCCAGTTTGACCCCAGGTTCAGTGCTAATAATTATAGGAGAATAGGGACTGAAGCTGATTATTTAAGGCTAATGTCTAAAAAGCTTACTTATTAAACTTCGTGTACCTTCCCTGCCTAGATGTAATGTATTAATAATAAAAACTTAAAACGTATCTCCATATACTGCTGCGGTAAAATAAATCAGTTATTTTCATTACTGGTTAGTACGAAAGGAGAATATTTTATTGAGTTCATCAAGGGAATTTTCCTGGTCGGACACACAACAGTCAATAATAGATTCTAGAAATGAGAACCTGTTGGTTTCTGCCGGCGCTGGTGCCGGTAAGACGGCTGTTTTAGTAGAAAAAATCGTCCGGCGGATAATGGAAGAAAATGATTCTATGAATATTGATCAGCTTCTGGTTGTAACCTTTACAGAAAAAGCGGCTTTGGAAATGAAAGAAAGGATCACGAAAGCCCTTACCCGGGCCCTTGTGGATGATCCTGGTAATAAGAGGATTAAAGCTCAGCTTCAGCTTATAAACAAGGCAAACATTTCAACCCTGCATTCATTTTGTAACACACTATTGAGAAAGTATTTTTATACCTTGGACCTAGATCCTGATTTTGGCATCTGCGGCGAATACGAAGTTGAATTGATCAAGGATGAAGTTTTGGAAAAGTACCTGGAAGAAATGTATGAGCATGAGGATGATCAGTATTTTTTTGGGCTGGTAGATTTCTACGGTGGAAGTATGGATGATACCAATTTGAAAAAGCTGATCTTGGGCTTACATGCGTTTTCGAAAAGTCATCCTGACCCTATTAAATGGTTATTTGAGGCTGGAAAGTACTTTGAAATGGAAGATGTTCAAGGGGTGGATGACTTAAAAGGCACGAATTTTTTTGAATTCTTGAAAAGTATTCTGGGTAGGTCCATTAATTATGCTTTAAGAATGTTGGAAATCGCTATCGATAAAGCATATCTACCTGGTGGTCCCTCTAAATATATTGATAGGTTAGAAGAGGAATTAGAGACAGGGAAAACATTGATGGAAGGATTTGATGGTTTTAGATCCTGGAATGATTTGAGGCAGATGTGGTCAGGGTTTGAGTTTAAGAGATTACCTTCTATTAAAAAAAACGATCCTGTAGATGAAGACTTAAAAGAGGAGGTAAAAAACTACAGGAAAGCTGCAAAAGATGAAATCATGGGAATTAAGGAAAGATATTTTGCCAGAGATGATACAGATATTGTGGCTGAATTGAAAGAAGTTTACCCTTATATGAAACATTTAACAGATATGGTGATCGAGTTTGACAGACGCTATTTGGAGGTTAAAAAGGAAAGAAAACTTTTAGATTATAGTGACTTAGAGCATAAAGCTTTGGAATTACTGCAATTTGAGGAGATAGTTTCTCAGTTAAAAAATCAATATAAAGAGGTAATGGTAGATGAATATCAGGATATCAATGGAGTACAGAATGAAATTCTAGAAACAATATGTGATAGTTACATAAATACCAGTCCGTACATGTTTATGGTAGGAGATGTAAAACAGAGCATCTACCGTTTCAGGTTAGCTGAACCGGGGTTGTTTTTGGAAAAATATAATCATTATCGAGGCCTTGAAGAGATCAACTCGCAAGAGGAAACACCTGGAAAACTGGTTGAATTGAGAGAAAATTTTCGCTCAGCTGAGAAAGTAATTGAAGGGGTTAATTTTATCTTTCACAAAATCATGAATAAAGAGATGTGTGGAATTGACTATGATGAAAGGACAAAGCTAAAAGCTAAAAAAAACTTCCCTCCAATTAAAGATACAGAGGAGTATCTAGATGATTCTCTAGATATCTCTAGAATTTTAATAGAGAAGCCTATAGAAGTTTTTTTCTGTGAAAAGGGTGAAGAGGGATTTTTAACCGATGAAGAAAAGGAAGGAAAACTAATTGCCAGAAAGATTAGAGAACTCGTTGAAGGTGGCTACTGTGTTTATGATGATGATTCTGATGAATATAGACCTGTCCAGTATAGGGATATAGTAGTACTTAATAGACAGCTTCAATCCCACGGAGAGCGGATAACAGAGATTTTTACTGAAGAGGGGATCCCCTTCTATGCAGAGTTAAACAAGGGCTATTTTAAAGCCCCGGAAGTCCAAACGATGCTTTCACTGCTAAAAGTAATAGATAATCCCAGGCAGGATATTCCCCTCGCTGCAGTACTTAGGTCACCACTGTTTAATTTAACTGAAAAAGAACTTTTTGAGCTAAGGGGACTAGATGAGCTTTATGACGATTTACTAGAAGTTATAAATTACTCCGGCGAAGAAAACTCTGATGATATTAAGAACTATATTCCAGAGATTGATCAGATGGAATCCGACACTTATGATAAAATAGCCCGCTTTTTAGAAATGTTGAGCAGGTGGCGTGATTTATCCAGGAAGGATAAGCTATCGAAGCTGATCTGGGACATATACGAAGAGACCGGCTACCTTGATTTTGTCAGGGGTCTAATTGATGGAGAGGAACGAAAGGCAAATTTATATGCTTTATATGATTTGGCTATTCAGTTCGATACGTTTTCCCAGTCGGGTTTGTTTAGGTTTTTGAGATTCATTGAAAAGCTGGAAGAAAGAAATGAAGATATGGCAAAGGCCAGGGTTTTAAGTGAAAAGGAAGATGTGGTAAGGCTTATGAGCATTCATAAAAGCAAGGGATTAGAATTTAAAGTGGTCTTTGTCATGGGACTGGGGAAAAAGTTTAACCTCAACGAAATTAAGCAGGATATACTATGCGATAAGGAGCTGGGTCTTGGTCCTAAAATAGTTGACTTAGAAAAGAGAATAAAATATCCCACCTTGGCTCACGAGGTGATAAAAGAAAAGATAAAGCAGGAAATCCTGGCAGAAGAAATGAGAATCCTTTATGTAGCTTTAACCAGGGCAGAAGAACACCTTGTTTTAGTAGGGAGTGGTAAAGACATACAAGCCCATGATTGCCAGGACAATATAAATTGTTACCTAGATTGGATAATCCCAAGGGTAACAGCTGATGATCAAGGCGTTGGAGAGACAGCAAGGGGCAAAAATGATGGAATTTTTGATTTGAAAGTTTATGCAGAAGATGATTTATCTAAGGCTGATCTAGAAACTGGCGAAATATCAGTCGACATAAATTCATTATTAGATAATATAGTTGAAAGAGATTCAGAGCTAAGAGAAAAGATCAAAAACACTCTAGATTACCAGTATCCGTATAAAGAAAATACTTATCTACCCGCAAAACTTACAGTTACACAGATACAACAAGAGATGAAAGAAAAACAAAGGGAGTTCATAGATAGAGAAGAGGAGGGTGAAGTTTTTCTTCCAAAGCCAAAATTCACAAAGGAGCAAAATGATAAGCCCACTGGAGCTGAGATAGGGTCAGCATATCATCTTATTTACCAACACTTACCCTTGGAAGAGATAAATAGATTGTTAGGTGAGGTGAAAAAGGAGAATCAGATTGATGAATTTCAAACAGGGGAGCATGAATTAAACAAAGAGTTTGGTGACATGCTGCAAGCTTTGGATAAGATTCTCGAGGATTATGTAAAGACGGAATTAATCTCAACTGACCAAAAAAAGATGGTTGACCCGAAGAAAATCATTGCATTCTTTGCTAATGATGAGTTGGGAAAAAGAGTGCTAAAGAATAGAAACAACCTGACAAGGGAGCTAAATTTTACCCTGGGAATTTCTCCACAAGAACTGGATATGCATGAGTTAACAAGAGAAGAACCTGAAAATGAGGAAGACAATATTGTCATTCAAGGGGCCATTGACTACCTGGTTGATGAAAAAGATGGGTTTATATTGATAGATTTTAAAACCGATCGGATTGAAGAGGATAAATTAGAAGATTTGGCGGAGGACTATAGAATCCAGTTAAGTTATTACAAAATGGCAGTAGAGAGAATACTTAAAAAAACTGTTAAAGGAGTTTATCTTTATCATATAGGGCATGAAAGGTCAATGAAAGTTGAACTTTAATTTCACTGCTGCAGTATATTCCGATACTACAAAGTTTTTATTAATACATCTAAGAATCGGGTACACGAAGTTTAATCGTAAATACTTGTGTTTTATTGATAGATTGCTTGCTAAATACCAACGCTCACAAGCATTTGCAAAATCCAAAACAAAAGTTTGCTTATGGTATTTAGCAAGCAATTTAAGAAAAAGTCTAAAAGGTTTACTTATTAAACTTCGTGTACCTTCCCTACCTAGATGTAGTGTATTAATAATAAAAACTTAAACTTACCTCCATATACTGCAGCAGTGAAATAAATCAGTTATTTTCATTACTGGTTAGAATTATTTATAAAACCAACCTAGAAATAATGAAAGGGAGGTCTAATGGTCAGACCACTAGACAAACAAGCCTGATCAAAATAATTAGGAGGGTTTAAATTGAAAATCGGCGTGTTGGTCAAGCAGGTGCCAGATATGGAAAAAGTAAAATTTGATACCGAAAAGGGGGTGGTAGACAGAAAATCAGCAGGAACTGAGGTGAACCCATTTGATTTAAACGCCCTCGAAACTGCAGTTCAAATAAAAGAATCAACTGACGGTGAAATAACGGTATTGAGCATGGGACCTTCTTCAGCTGAAGATGCCTTAAAGGAATGTATATCAAGGGGTGCAGACCATGGAGTATTACTAAATGATAAAAGCTTTGCTGCTTCAGATACCTGGGCTACATCCTTTATTCTTTCAAGAGCTGTTAAATATGCAGGTGGTTTTGATTTGATAGTTACGGGTGTAATGAGTGTTGATGGTGATACTGCCCAAGTTGGACCACAAGTAGCTGAATTTTTAAAGATTCCAAATGCACATTTTGTTTCTGAAATAGTTAGCACAGAAGAAAACCATATTGAAGTAATCTCAGATGCTTTTGGTGGCAGTTATAAGAAAAAACTTAAATTTCCGGCTTTGATTAGTGTGACCAAAGATATAAACCATCCCAGACTTCCGAAATTAAAGCAAAAAAGAAAGGCCAAAAAAGCGGAAATACCTGTTTGGGGAAGAGAAGATATTGCTGAAGATATTGCCCCTGAAGACCTTGGTAGCAAAGGATCTCCAACAAAAGTTAAAAAGATAGTAGTCCCTCCTCCTGTAGAAAGAGAAGGCAAAATATTTGAAAGTTCAGAAAAGGATGAAGGTGTAGAGGAACTGGCTAAAATTATTAATGACTTAAAATTGGTGGGGGGATAATGAGATGAGTAATTATAGTGGTGTGTTTATTTTTTCAGAGCAGGTAGATGGAAATATTCACAAGGTGAGCTATGAGCTGATAAATAAAGGGAAAGAGCTGAGTGACACATTAAATGAACCCCTGGTGGTTGGCATTCTGGGATCTGAAGGAATTGATGTGCAAGAACTTATCAAAAGAGGGGCTGATAAAGTTTACTATCTTAAGAACAAAAAATTTGAAGTTCCCAATATTATGGCCTATAAAGACGCTTTATTCGATTTAATTGATGAAATATCACCAAAAATTTGTTTGTTTGGAGCAACTAGCTTTGGGAGATCTCTTGCACCCAGGGTAGCAGTAAAATTAGAAACCGGTCTTACTGCTGATTGTACAGGTTTAGAGATCGACAAAGAAGATGCTAGTCTCGTTCAGATAAGGCCTGCCTTTAGTGAAAATATTTTGGCTCATATTAAAACCGATACGTTTCCTCAGTGTGCTACTGTCAGATATAAAGAATTTTCCGAAGCTCCAAGAAACCCTGATAGAGAAGGTGAAGTAATCGAGAGGGAGTATAAATTTGATAGAGATTATTCCCTGGATGTTGTAGAAAAGCTGCATGAGCAAAGTATTGATATAACCGAAGCTCCTGTGATTATTTCAGGAGGAAGGGGTCTTGATACTCATGATGATTTTGAAACTTTACAAGAATTGGCTGATCTACTTGGTGGTGAGATAGGGGCTTCTAGGGATATAGTTGAAGAAGGGTTTATTTCCAAGGAATATCAGGTAGGTTACAGTGGCAACAGGGTGAAGCCTAAGCTTTATATCGCTTGTGGAATTTCTGGTGCCCCGCAGCATATTGCAGGCATGCAGGACTCTGAAGTGATTATTGCGATCAATAGTGATCCGTCTGCTCCAATTTTTGAAGTGGCTGATTATGGAATTGTTGGGGATTGGAAAGAAGTTGTGAGGAGTTTGATTGATAAATTAAAACCAGCTAGCTAATAGCTGTATAAGGAGGTTAATCGTGCAAGAAGAAATTATTTCGAAATTAAATGGAATTGTAGGAGAGAAGTGGGTTGTGACGGACCCTGAAGGGGTTTATAGCTATGCCAAGGAACATACGATGGATTCATATGCTCTTATTGCCCCTCAACCAGCTGAAGGATGCGTTGTGGTAAAACCTGAAAAGGCAGAAGAAATTTCTGAATTAATGAAACTTGCTAATGAAACAAAAACGCCTGTAGTACCTAAAGGAGGTAAAACATCCCTTGCGGCAAATGCCATTCCTGAAGAGCCGAGTATAATTATATCTGATGAAAGAATGAATAAAATTCATGAGATCGATGAACAAAACCTTTCCGTAACATGTGATAGTGCTGTAACCCTGGGTGACCTGGTGGCAGAAATGAACAAACATGACACTCTATATTTTCCATTGCATCCAGGGGATGAAGGTGCCCATTTTGGCGGTATGATCAGCATGAATGCTGGAGGGGTAAGGGCTATAAAATATGGTGTTATGCGAGATCAGGTACTGGGTATGGAAGTGGTATTACCTAATGGAGAGATTGTTAACTTTGGCGGTAGCGATGGAAAACTTCTAAAGGATAATGCAGGTTATGACTTAAAGCATCTGCTCATCGGGAGCGAGGGAACTTTAGGATTTATCACCAAGGTAGTGCTGAAATTGGTGCCTGAACCTAAAGCCAAGGGTATTTTGATAATATCTTATGACGATAGGAGTAAAGCTTTTCGTTCGGTACCAGAGATGATCCAGGGTGGAATAATACCTCAGGCTGTAGAATTTGTGGAAAGGGATCAGATTATTAAGACTGCAAAAGATATTGGCGAAAACTGGCCAATGGATGATGATGGTAGTTGTGATTTGATAGTGTTTATGGCTGAAGACGATGAAGATGTACTTTACGACAAAAGCGAGGCCATTGAAAAAATCTGTGAAAAATGGGGAGCTATGGATGTTTTGATTGCAGAAAGTTCAAAAGAACAAAAAGCAATCCTGGATACGAGAAGCCACGTTCTTCCATCAGTAGAAGAGGATATAGTTGATATGCCAGATGTCACAGTGCCAAGGAGTAGGCTAGCAGAATTGATTGATGAAATAGATAGACTTTCAGAAAAATATAATACCAGGATACCGATCCTTGCCCATGCGGGAGATGGAAACTTGCACGTCTTTACATTAAAAGAAAATGGTGAGAAGCCTGATTATTTGGATGACATGAAGTCTGAGATCTACAGCAAAACCCTAGAACTAGGAGGTACAATTACAGGGGAACACGGAATTGGAGGCTTAAGAAAAAAAGAGCTAAAACAGCAGGTGACTGCAACAGAATATGAGATAATGAAAAAAATCAAGGAAGCTTTTGACCCGAATAATATTTTTAACCCGAACAAAGTAATTTAGGTTAGGTTAGTTTAAATACATCATAGAAAAGGGATACACAATTTATTGAGCATGATGGAAAATTCCACCATACTATCTGGGAAGCTACTGCTAACAACCTATTAATTCGTTTAATAAATACATTGTATGATATGATCTTAGAGAGCATGAAACAGAGCCGGGAGAGAATGTTCAAAAAGCCTGGCAATCAAGATATATTAATGAAGCAACATTGGAAGATCTATGAGGCTATAAAGAGTAGTGACGTTAAAAAAGCTAGAGAAGCTATGCGGGAACACTTGATTTTTGTAAACAAGGAAAATCAAGAAAAAGCTTTTTAAATTTATTGCCCCTTGCCAGATCATGTTGAATATGTTATACTTACTGCTGCATAAAGGGTGATATAAAAAATTGAAGCAAAATGTGCATGTATTTGGGTCCGTAGCTCAGGGGGAGAGCGCTACCTTGACGCGGTAGAAGCCGGTGGTTCGAAACCACCCGGACCCACCAATTAAGAATATAGAGATGGCGGGTTTATTGTGACCTGCCATTTTTTGTTTTTCTTGCTATAAGTTTTTTAATCTACATAAGCTATTCTTCCCCGGCTTCTTCCGGGCGAATTCCTGCTAGCTTCATCAAGTAAATGGCATTACGCGTAGGTGAAAGGCCTTCTCTTAAGACATAATCGAATTTAATCTGATCATTTTGATAGTATTCTCTAAAATGATAATTATTTACCCCGGAATTTTCTTTTGCCAGATCCCCCAGTTCTAGATCATGAGTTGAGACCAGGCCAAGTCCTCCTTCCTGTTGAAGTTTTTTTATAACAGCCCTTGCTCCAATGTGACGGTCCTTGGAATTAGTACCTTTGAAGATTTCATCTAGCAAGAAAAATACATTTGTTTTTTCAGCAGTCTGGATTATTTGCTTGATACGCAAAAGTTCAGCATAAAAGGAAGAGATATTTTTTTCTAAATTGTCACTTACCTGCATGCAGGTATAAATTTTCATCAGGGAAGCTTTAAATGAGCTGGCACAAACAGGAACTCCCATATATGCTAGAACAAGATTAAGACCAGTGGTGCGAAGCAAGGTGCTTTTGCCAGACATGTTTGAACCCGTGATAAGCAAAATATTTACCGGAGGTTTGATCTTTACATCATTGGAAATTCGTTGTTTAGTCAAAAGAGGATGCCCTAGTTCTTTGGCTTCAAAGATTTTAGGTTTACTGGTGATTTCGGGTAGTACCCAGTCAGGATTATCCCATGAGATTATACTAACGCTGGCTAAGGCTTCTATTTGTCCTATAACTTCAAACCATGTTTCTAATTTTTTGCCGGATTCTTGTTTCCATTTTTCTAAAGATATCTGCCACCTATAATCCAGAAGAAACAGGATGTTGAAAATTAAATAAAACTGGATGTAACGATTGGACAAAGTGTCCACTATTTGTTCAAATTTACTCAAGTTATGGGAAGCCTTAGAATTGCCATTGGGATTGATAAGGGAGCCTTGTAAATCCTTTAAAAGCTTAGAGTTGAACTCTTTTCCTTCTATTGATAGCAGCATGTTTTTGTATGATGTTAGCAGATCTTTGTAAGCGGCAGTAACGGTAAAATCTTCTACCCTGCTAGAGTAACCTACGGTTAAGATTATTATCTGAAATAATATCATTAAGATAGGGAAAAAATTCGATATTTGTGTTAAAATTGAAACAAGAATCAGGGAAATAGTAATCACAGGGAGAATATTAATTCCTGCTATCACCCATGATTTTAGATAAAAATCTTTAGAATTTTTAGCCCAATTGAATAAAGACGCTGGATCTTTAGCGGGGTATCTATTTTTGGCATCAATGTCAATTTTTCTGCCTTCGGCAATCAAGTTTTGTCTCCAAGGAAGTTCTTTTGCCAGCTCTTTGATGGCATTTTGTCTTTTATGGATGGATTCGATTTCTTCCATAGGTTCTGTCAAAATTTTACTTAACCACAGCCTGCCGGTGAAGGTAGTGGTTGTGTTTATCCATTGAAATAGAGAGCCCTGGCCAAAGATATTTAGATCTTGGGAATACTGGTGATCTTCATCAATAAACTCTTCACCTTTGTCACTAAATGTATTCCATTCACCCTTTAGCCTGGTTAGAGATTCTTCATTAATCCGGGCAAGAGCTAAAGTGTAATTTTTATTCTCTGTATATCTGCGGTGTTTTATCACCAGATAAACAAAACATATAAGAAAGGCTGCAAACACTATTGAACTTGTTAGGAGATTGATATGAATAAAAGCAAGTATACTTAGAGTAAGGCCAAGTATAGTGGTAACTAATCTCAAATTAGAGGTTCTGTTAATCTTTTTAGAATAATCTTTTGATTCTTTTAGGTAGAAATCTCTTCTATCCTGATATTTTAAACTATCTGGGTGGTTAATTCCTGTTTTTTGGTTCATATTATCTTCCTTTCAAAATTTTATATGGTGAATGCTGATATGTTAATGCTGACATAATTGTTAGATAAGCAGTCTTTATTTTACTACTTTGATTAACTGTTTACAAGTAGGTAGCCATAGTAAGAGTAAACTCAGTCAGAAAGGGGTTGAAGGATAGATGAAAGTTGGCTCAAATGAAGAAGTAAAAAGGCTTTGGAAAGGTTTTTGGCAGATTTCTGATCCTAAGATATGGATTGCTTCTACCGTGCCTATGATTGTAGCAAATGCTTTTGCTTATGGCAGTACGGGAAGCATAAATTTTTACTGGCTCCTGGTTACTTTGTTTGGAATTTATTCAATAGAAATTGCAAAAAACGCCCTTAATGAAGTAGTTGACTACGAAAGCGGTGCTGACCTATATTTAAAAAAAGAAAATATAACTCCTTTTAGTGGAGGTAAAAAAGTATTGGTCGAAAAAGTCCTTACTATAAAAGAAACCATGTTCATCTTTTATATAACCATTTCCTTTGGAGTGATTACAGGGCTTTATATAGTGTTATTTCGGGAATTTTCTGTTTTATGGATAGGTATAGCCGGTGTATTGCTGGCTGTATTTTACAGCCTTCCCCCGGTTAAACTTAGTTATAGAGGTTTAGGAGAAGTGACCATCGGGATCACATTTGGCCCCTTAATAGTAACTGGTGCTTATATGGTCCAGGCGGGAACACCGGGGTTCGAGGTGATACTGGTTTCACTTCCCATAGGTTTTATAATTGCAAGTGTCATCTGGATAAATCAATACCCAGATTATGAAGCTGATTACAAAGCAAAAAAATTCAATTGGGTTGTTAAATTGGGGAAAAGAAGAGGGCTAAAAGTTTACAAGACTCTTTTTATATTAGCCTTTTTAAGTTTTATTGTTATGTCTATATATTTTGGAAATCCTCTCTGGCTTTTGCCCCTGGTATGTATTAGACTTGCTTATAGAGCTTATATAATTGCAAAGGAAAATCATGATAGAATACCGGAGATGCTAGATGCCAATGCCACTACTATAAAGATATACCAGATAATGGGCGCTTTGATGGTAATTGCCGCTCTATCTGAAGGGTATTGAATAATTTATTTATGTCTTTGAAAGGATGGCAGCTATATGGATGTGGATGCTAGGTATCTGTTGATACCAGTGATCTCAGCACTTGTAGGGTGGTTTACTAATTTTTTGGTGCTTAAATTTTTGTTTTGGCCCAGAGAACCTTATGTTATCCCCCTGTTGAACTTAAACTTTCAGGGAGTATTTAGTAGAAGAAAACAGGATATAGCTAAAGCAATAAGTCAGGTGGTATCTGAAGATTTGATGTCAAAAGATAAAATTATGGATTCTATCGACAGGGAAAAGGCTGCCGATGATCTGGTAAAATTTTCAGAAACCAAGTTAGAACAGATAATTGATAAGAGGCTGACTACCATAGTCCCTGGTGTGATCAAAAGAAGGATTGCTAAAGTTGTTACCGAGGTGATAAAAGAGGATCTGAATAATTCCATCAGGGAAGGGATAGAAAAACTTTTGACAGAAGGTAAAGAACAGATAAATGTAGCGGAGATAATAGAAAAAGAAATCAGCTCCCTGGAAGTAGCAGAGGTGGAAAAACTTACTTTTAAGATTGCTAAGAAGGAGTTTAAATTTATTGAATATTTCGGAGGGGTACTGGGTTTTATTATTGGTATATTTCAGCTCGTCATTATCGGTTTGTTTTGACTTCAAATTGACTTCAAATTTGACAAAATGATGATAAATGATATAATGTTGCCATAAAAATCTACGCTGGTGGCAAACCTCTCATTCCTGCCCGGATTGAGGTTTTTTTATTGATAATAAGGAGGCAAATTAATAATGATAGCTATAACGCTTAAAGATGGTTCGACTATGGAATTAGACGAGAAGGTGGAAGTTAAGGAAGTTGTGAAAAAGATCAGCAATAGATTGTATAAAGAAGCCGTAGGAGCCAGATTTAATGGCCATCTAGTAGGTCTAAATGAAAAGATAGATAAAAATGGGGAAATAGATGTAATCACTTTTGATGATGAAGAAGGCAGGGATATTTATCGTCATACAAGTTCGCATATCCTTGCTCAGGCAGTGAAACGACTCTATGGTGACGTTAAGTTAGGGATCGGGCCGTCTATAGAGGAAGGGTTTTATTATGATTTTGATTTAGAGCATAGTCTTTCCGATTCTAACTTGGAAGAAATAGAGAAGGAAATGCAAAAAATAATCAAAGAAGACCTTCCTATAGAAAAAGAAGTTTATCCTAAAGAAGATGCCATCAAGATGTTCAAGGAAATGGGTGAAGAGTATAAAGTAGAACTTATTCAGGACCTAGATGATGATATGATTACCTGTTACAGGCAGGGAGAGTTTATTGATCTTTGTATGGGGCCGCATATGCCCTCGACAGGGAGTATAAAGAATACAGCGATAAAACTTCTCAAAGTAGCTGGTGCTTACTGGCGAGGAGATGAGAATAATTCCATGCTGCAGAGAATATATGGCACCTCTTTTATGAAAAAGAACCAATTGGAAGAATATCTGGAAAGACTTGAGGAAGCTAGAAAAAGGGATCATCGTAAAATTGGCAAAGACTTGGACCTCTTTAGCCTTCATGAAGAAGGGCCTGGATTTCCCTTTTTTCACCCCAATGGGATGATAATTTTGAACGAGCTTACAGATTTTTGGCGCCAGGAACATAAGAAAGCAGGCTATAAGGAAATAAAAACCCCGATAATTTTGAACCGTTCCTTATGGGAAAGGTCCGGTCACTGGGAACACTTTAAGGAAAATATGTATTTTACTGAGATAGATGAAGATGATTATTCAATAAAACCAATGAATTGTCCCGGAGCTATGTTAATATATAAAAACGGAATGTACAGCTACAGGGATCTTCCACTCAGGATGGGAGAACTGGGGCTTGTCCATAGGCATGAGCTATCAGGAACTCTTCATGGTCTGATGAGGGTAAGAAACTTCACCCAGGATGATGCCCACATATTTATGCTTCCCGAGCAGATAGAAAGCGAGATAGAAAATGTTATAAAGCTGATAGAGAAATTTTATGATATTTTTGGTTTCAATTATAAAGTTGAATTGTCAACCAAGCCAGAAAAAGCTATGGGACCTGATTGGATATGGGAAAGGGCAACTGATGCATTGAAGGACGTGTTGACCAAGAGAGGTATAGAGTTTAAGACAAATGAAGGCGACGGGGCTTTTTATGGTCCCAAAATCGATTTTCACCTGGAAGATGCTATCGGGAGAACGTGGCAGTGCGGTACCATACAGTTGGATTTTCTTTTAGCTGATAGGTTTGAGCTAAACTATATTGGCAAAGATGGTAAAAAACATCGACCTGTGATGCTTCACAGGGTTATCTATGGTGCTCTGGAGAGATTTTTCGCATTATTGATAGAACATTATGCAGGGAAGTTTCCCCTGTGGTTATCACCAACTCAGGTGATCATCTTGCCTATTGCCGACAGACATTTAGAACACTGTGAAAAACTAAAACAGCGTCTAGATGAAAAAGATATAAGGGTAGAAGTTGATACAAGAAATGAAAAGGTCAATTTCAAAATCAGAGAAGCTCAGTTAAAGCAAATTCCCTATATGTTTGTTATAGGTGATAAAGAAATTGAGGAAAACAGAGTTTCTCTAAGAAGTAGAGAAGAGGGAGATCTGGGTAGTAAGGATTTTGATGAGGTGGAAAGGATGTTACTGGAAAAGATAGAAAACAAGGCATGATTGTTCGGGATGTTCGGGATTATTGATTTAGGATTATTGATGGGGAATTGACTTGAGAAAGTTTGAATGGTATACTTATTATTGGTTTAATTGCATTATGCATTGTTTCATGACAAAATTATGTTTATAAAAATCAATGTAAAAGCAGAAGTGCTCGCTTCTCACCTTGCGACGCCAGGGAGGCAGTTAGCAAGGTTAAGTATAGATAATAACACAGGTGAGATATGGGATATAATTTATAGCCTGTGGATCCGGATTCGATATTCATCTGTCATGTAAGCTAGGTCTAGTTATGAAGCTTACCATGTCAGGTTTATCAAAGCCGGGAATCTGTAAGACGAGGAGCGGGATAAATACTAAACCGCTCTTTTTTATATTTTTAAAAATTTCGGGAGGTGAAAAAATATTTCTAAAGATTTGCCGGTAAATGAGCAAATTAAAGCAAAAGAAATCAGGGTGGTCGACAGTAATGGTGAGCAGTTGGGAATAATGAAGCCCCAAAAGGCACTGGAAATTGCTAGGGAGAAAAGACTTGACCTGGTCACCGTTTCACCTGGTGCTAAGCCACCGGTATGTAGGATCATGGACTATGGGAAGTACAAGTATGAGCAAAGTAAAAAGGATAAAGAAGCTAAGAAGAAACAAAAAACGATTAATGTTAAAGAAGTAAAACTTCGCCCTAATATTGAAGAAAATGATTTTAACACCAAGTTAAACAACGTCAAGAGATTTCTCAAAAAAGATGATAAGGTAAAAGTAACAATTATGTTTAGGGGTAGAGAAGTCACTCACCCTCAGTTGGGGAAAGAATTATGCGATAGAATAGTAGAAGAAGTAAAAGAAAGTGCTAATATCGAGAAGAAACCGAAACTAGAAGGCAAAAATATGATAATGGTTCTCTCTCCAAAACAAGATTGATGGTTAAAGTGCTTTTATTATCTTTTGTGGAGATATGATTATTGGAAAGAAAGGAGAATTATCTATGCCAAAGATGAAAACCCATAAAGGCGCAAAAAAACGGTTCAGAAAAACTAAAAATGGCAAAATAATGAGGAATCAAGCTAATAGAAGTCATTTGTTAAGGAAAAAAAGCCCTAAAAGAAAAAGAAGATTAAAGAAGGTTGAAAAAGTTCATAAATCAAACAAGAGGCATATAGAAGGTTTGATTTAATCAATTAGCAACAGAAGTTAAAGGAGGTTTTTTAAATGCCAAGGGTTAAAACAGGAACAACCAGGCGTAAAAGACATAAAAAAGTATTAAAAATGGCCAAAGGATATAGTCGTTCTAAAAACAGGGTGTATCGACTTGCCAACCAGCAGGTTATGAAATCCTTTGTATATTCTTATAGGGACCGTCGTAGAAGAAAAAGAGATTTTAGAAAACTATGGGTGACCCGGATTAGTGCAGCTTGCCGTCAAAACGGCTTTTCCTACAATAAATTCATTAATGGTCTAAAAAAAGCAGGTGTAGAAATTAACAGAAAGCTTCTGGCAGATTTAGCGGTAAACGATAAAAAGGCATTTAGCGAACTGGTAGAAGTCGCCAAAAAACATGCCTAATTGCTATAAAGAATACTAATTATATTCCGAAGATGTTCCAACCTGTTTGGGGTGAGGGGCAGTGGAACTTGTATTTATGTTGTTCGTAATCGATAGGGAAAGTGATATTAGAAAAATTGAAGACTTATAGGGGAAATATACATGGACAAAATGAATCTACAAATTAAACACATAAAAAGCCAGGACAATAAGTATCTGAAAACATACCGCAAACTTAATCAAAAAAAATGGCGTAAAAAGCTAGGACTATTTCCCCTGGAAGGGTTCAAACTGGTACAGGAAGCTCTTCAAAACCAAATTGAACTTGAATATGTTATTATATCGAGAGAATTAGAACAGCATGATGCAAGCCTATCTATTTTTGCTGAGATAGAAACAAACCAGGGCTCCAAGGTCCCGGTGATATTTGTTGATAACACTGTATTCAATAAAACTGCTTTTACTGATAATCCCCAAGGAATTATTGCAGCAGTAAAATTTAGGGAATACGACCTTGACGATATTTTAAATTTAGGCAAGGATATACTTTTGACTGCTGATATTCAAGATCCGGGCAATGCTGGAACTTTGATGAGATCTGCTGTAGCTTTTGAACTTGGAGGGGTTATTTTTACTGGTGAAAGTGTTGATCCCACAAATGAAAAAGTAATAAGAAGTAGTATGGGAGCAATATTTCGCTTGATGTGGTGTAAAAATGAAACGCTTTATGTACGCAACTTGCTCAATAGGATATTTAAAGCGGGCTATATGATTATAGCTGCAATGCCTGATGAGGGAATAAATAGTTTTGAACTTAACTCTCATATTAATGCTTCTCCACTATGTATAGTCGTTGGTAATGAAACCGTGGGTATTCCAAAAGAAATTTTTGATTGCGATATTGAAATATTGCAGGTTAACATACCAATATCATCCAAATCTGACTCACTAAATGCTGCAGTGGCTGGATCTATTATCATGTATCAAGCTTATAGAACCCGATTATATAAGGATGTATAACTTGTTTTGTGAATTTTTTTATGATATAATTTAACCAACCAAAATTGATTTGAAGGGATGTGATCCCGGTATGTTAACAGCAGATTTTTTTTGGAACTTATTTAAGCTCACGGGATCAGTAACAGCCTATTTAATATATAAAGAGTTGGTATGATCGGATATAATTATTTGTTGTGTATTTTATCCTTTAATAGATTAAGTTGAAGTTAGATGGGAATATGTGGTTTCCCATATTGTTTTTATGAACTTATTCATTGGTGGAAAAGTACGGCTTTTTTGCCAAAGCTATTTTAACTATTGTTTAAGGTGAAGGGCTTTCGTTCCAAATAAGACGAAAGTCTTTTTTAATTAGAGTATTAGGAGGTGGGTTTTTATATGGAAAATGAGCTAAGAGAGATGGAGAATAAAGCTAAAGAGAAAATTTTGGCAGCAGATAATCTAGATGAATTAGAAAAAACAAGGGTTGAGTTTTTGGGCAAAAAAGGTAATTTGACCTTGATTTTAAGAAAAATGGGAGACTTGCCCGAGGATGAAAGGCCTAAAATAGGGAAGTTAGCCAATGAGATAAGGGATAACTTGGAAGATGAACTGAAACAGAGACATATAGTATTAAAAGAAAAAGAATTAAATCAGAAGTTAGAAGAAGAGAGGATAGATGTTACCTTACCTGGGAAAAAAATAGAAAAGGGACAAAAGCATCCATTAAATAAGGTTTTAGACGAAATCCATGAGATTTTTTTGGGAATGGGTTATAATATTCAGGATGGTCCTGAAATTGAAACTGATTATTATAACTTTGAAGCTTTGAATATTCCTAAAGGTCATCCTGCTAGAGAAATGCAAGATTCCTTTTACTTTACCGATGAAATTTTGTTAAGAACTCATACTTCGCCGGTTCAAGCTCGTACCATGGAAAAGATAGCTCCCAAACTACCCATTAGGATAATATGTTCAGGCAAGGTGTATAGAAAAGATGATGATGCTACACATTCACCTATGTTTCATCAGGTTGAAGGGTTGGTAGTTGATGAAGTCATTACTATGGGAGACTTGAAGGGAACATTGCTTAATTTTGCCAGACAAATGTTTGGAGAAAAACAAGAGATTAGGCTTAGGCCTAGCTATTTTCCCTTTACTGAACCTAGTGCTGAAGTAGATATTTCTTGTGTTATCTGTGAAGGTGAGGGATGTAGAATTTGTAAGAAGACTGGTTGGTTAGAAATATTAGGAGCGGGGATGGTTCACCCCCGGGTATTTAAAATGAGTGGATATGACTGTGAAAAGGTTACAGGTTTTGCATTTGGCATGGGAGTAGAGAGAATAGCAATGTTGAAGTACGGTTTTGATGATATGAGGGTTTTCTTTGCCAATGATAAAAGGATGTTTAGGCAATTTATTTAGTAAAGCTATTGTGTTAAATTGGATTTCTTATTTAGAGACAGGAGGTTTCATTAGATGAAAATTTCATACAACTGGTTAAAAGAGTTTTTAGATATTGAATTGGATCCTTATGAATTGGCTGAAAAACTTACAAATGGTGGGGTGGAAGTTGAGAGTATTAAGTCAATAACAGAAGGTGTGTCAAAAGAAAATTTAGTTGTTGGTGAAGTCTTAGAGGTTTCTAATCACCCCAACGCTGGGAATTTAAGTCTCGTAAAGGTAAATATCAATTCTAATCAGGATCCTTTACATATAGTATGTGGAGCGGACAATGTCGCTGAAGGGCAAAAGGTTCCCGTTGCATTACCAGGAGCTCTGCTCAGTGGTGGCCTGAAGATAAAGCAGACAGAAGTTAGAGGTGAAGCTTCTGAAGGGATGATATGCTCTTGTGAAGAGCTTAGCCTCTTGCCCGAAGAAGGGGAAGAGGGAATAATGGTTCTAGATGACACAGCAACTCCAGGGAGCGACCTTGTGAAGGCTATGAATCTAGATGACTATGTTTTAGAGATAGACTTAACACCCAATAGAGCTGACTGTCTAGGAATGATGGGGGTGTGTTATGAGGTTGCGGCGCTTTTGGATATTCCTTTTACACCACCAGAACCAGAGTTGAAGTTTGATAAAGATGAAATCAAAGAGTTAGTGAGGGTTAATATAAAAGAAGAAGAATTGTGTAACAGGTATACTGCCCATTTGGTTAAAGATGTGAAGATAAGCTCTTCTCCTACCTGGTTAAAGCAGAGACTGAGAGCTGTGGGTATTCGTCCCATCAATAACCTGGTAGATATAACCAACTATGTGATGTTTGAATACGGGCAGCCTATGCACGCTTTTGATTATGATCAAGTAGCTGGAACTGAAATTATAGTTAGAAGAGCTTATGAAAATGAAAAACTTGTAACATTGGATGAAAAAGACAGGACTTTGGATGAGAATGTATTGGTGATTGCAGACAAAGATAAGGCTATTGGACTGGCAGGAGTAATGGGTGGATTAAATACGGAAGTTACCTCACAAACAAAGACCATGTTGCTTGAAGCGGCTGCTTTTGAAAACATAAATACTAGAAGAACGGCTAACAGGTTAAATCTTAGATCAGAAGCCTCTTTGAGATTTGAAAAGGGTGTTGATCCTAACAACACATTAAGAGCAGCACAGAGGGCTTTAGAACTGATTGAGGAACTTGGAATTGGCAGGGTTGTTCCTGGAACAGTGGATGAATATCCTATAAAGGCTTTTCCGGAAAAGATTAAGTTAAAGCCCCACAATGTTAGGAATTTAACGGGGTTGAAGATAAGTACAAATGAAATAAAAGATGTATTTAGAAAACTCCAATTTGATTTGGACGAACTAGGAGAAGCAGGTAAAGAAGATGAAATTTTAAAGGTTACTGTGCCTACGAGGAGAAGGGATATTAACCTTGAAGTTGACCTTATAGAAGAAGTTACAAGGATGTTTGGGTATGATAATCTTCCAACAACCTTGCCCAGGGGAGTGCTCACCCAGGGGATGAGAACTCATCCTCAGGAAATAAAAGAGATTATCAGGGAAACCATGCTGTCATGTGGTTTATGCGAAGCATTAACCTTTACTTTTATTTCTCCACAAGATTTTGACAAGATAGGGCTTGAAGAGGATGATCCTTTGAGGTCTGCCATACCTATTAACAATCCTCTAAGTGAAGATCAAAGCATTATGAGAACAACTATGTTACCTTCATTTATGTCAGTACTGGAGTATAATAAAAACAGAGGAGAACCGGATTTTCACATTTTTGAAGTTGGGAAGTTTTTTTGGGCTGATAAATTACCTTTATCTACATTACCGGAAGAAAAAGAAGTTATAGCCTGTGCTATGATGGGTAAAATTACCGAAACATGTTGGCTTGAGAAAGGAGAAAAAGCTGAATTTTTTCACCTAAAAGGTGTAATTGAGCTTTTATTTGAAAGGCTGGGTATTGCTGATAAATGTGAATTTGAGCCTTACAAACATCCTTCCTATCATCCAACTAGAGCAGCAAGGATAAAGTTAAATGATGATGAGATTGGTACTCTGGCAGAAGTTCATCCCAGGGTTGTCAATGAAGAATATGAGCTTGGGAATAGAGTGGTATTCTCTGAACTAAAATTAAAGCCCATTATGGAAAATGCCAATTTGGAAACGACTTATAAGCCATTACCAAAGTTTCCAGCTGTTTTGAGGGATATTGCCCTTGTCTTGCCTGAGGAAGTCCCAGCCAATCAGGTAGAAGATACTATCAAAGAAGCTGGTGAAGATTTGATTGAATCGGTCAGATTGTTTGACCTTTATGAAGGAGAGCAGATTCCTGAAGGTAAGAAGAGCTTAGCTTACTCCCTCAAGTTCAGAGCGCCTGACAGGACTATGACAGATGAAGAGGTGGAAGAACTCTACAATACCATCTTAGAGGAACTGAAAAATAAATTTGAGGCTCAAATAAGACAGTAGAACAATATAATAAATACTAAGCTGTTATATTTTGTTGTTGTTTAAACCTGTGGAATCAAAGAAGGAAATTATGATATCATGGTAGAATAAAAGAATAAAATACTAAGGAAGTATTTACATTAAGGAGGTAAAAACATCTATTACCAGTTCAAAGTTCAGTTAGATAATTTAGATAGATGATTTTAAACATTATCATCACTGGGCATTGTGGAACATAGCAAATAAGTTTTTGGAATTCAATTTAACCGATCATAAACTTAAAAAGGAGGTGAACCCCTGAGTTACTAAAATATAGTTTCCTGCGATAGCTTAATATCGAGGGAAGGAAAGGCCTATCGCACCTGCTGTCCCTAACAGGGAGTCGCCGGTCAGTCTTCTACTTTAGGTAGATGACCCTACACTGGCGAAACAGAGTGAAAATCTCTGCGGTATGTCGCATTTACTGGTTCGGTGGCGGTGGTTTTTGGCACAATGTTTAGATTTGTGCATATTTTAGTAACCAGGTAAAAGATGCCTTCTAATAAAAAGAAAAAAAATAAAAACTCAAAAAAAAATAATAAGGATAATGCTTCAAATAATGTAAAAGCCAATAGGGAAAGTAAGGCTGATGAAGAGGCTAATTTGACTAATGAAGAGAATAAAGCTGAGGAACAAGGTGTCCAAGAACATAAATATCCTGGTGAAAATAAAGACAAAGAAAAAGAAAAAGAACAAAAAAACAAAGTTGTAGCTAGAATTTTTGGGGAAGATTTTACCATCAAAGGCGATTTGTCCCAGGAAGAGATTAAAAAAATAGCAAGTATCGTGGATGAAAAGATGAATGATGTATTTGATAAATACCCAACACTGAATAGTCAGAAGATAGCGATTTTAGCGGCTTTAAACATAGCAGAAGAGTATGTAAGACTTGAAAATGAACATAAGGAACTGATCTCACTTATGGACCAAAGAGACAAGAAGGGAGATTAGATTTTGTTATGGCCGAGAGTTTAAATTGGCTTGATGTGGTGTTGCTGGTATTAATATTATTCTCAACGGTACAGGGCATCGGGTTGGGGTTTGTTAATCAATTGTTCAAGGTGCTTCAAATTGTGATTGCATATTTTGTATCTGTTTCTTATTTTACTTTACTAGGCGACTTTTTGAATGAAATCTTAAATTTAGGTATTATTTTAGATAATTTATTTGGCTTTGAATCGGCTTTAATCCAAAATATCGGGAACATACTGGTTAATATAGTTGCATTTCTCATCTTGTTTTTTCTAATAAAGACATTGATCAATATTTTAGGAGAAATAATCGGAATCGGGACTATGCTTCCTTTGGTTGGAAGTGCTAATAAGATCCTCGGTGGGATTTTTGGAGCTATAAAAGGTGTTTTTATGGTAATAATCATAATGGCAATAATATATGTTCTGCCTTGGGAATTTTTTCAGGAAAGCTTATGGAACTCTCAAATTTTTGTCATTTGGATAGAAATTTGGCCTAGAATGTTGATAATGCTGGAAAATGCTCTTGAACTAAATCTGTCTGAAATCATTGAAATAGACGAATAGAAATAGTGGAGTAAAAATGCAGTTGATAGAGGTGTAAAAGATGAGCAATCTTGAAATAGCTCTGGTTTTAAAAGAAATAGCAAATATGTTGAAATTAAAGGAAGAAAACCCTTATAGATTAAGAGCATATAGCCGAGGAGCCCAGATAATAGAAGGTTTAGATGATGATGTGATCAGGCTTGTTCAGGAAAATAGGCTTCGTAATATTGATGGGATAGGAGATAAACTTGCTGCTCAAATAGAAGAAATTGTAAAGACTGGACGCTGTTCTTACTTAGAAGCCCTTGAAGCTGAGTTCTCGCCTGTCTTGAAAGCCATTTTATTAATCCCAGGGGTAGGTGTAAAGACAGCTCGGATTATACATGAAAACCTTGAAATTGAGTCTTTAAGTGATCTTAGAGAAGCAGCAAATGCCGGAGAGGTTAGGAAATTACCTTCTATGGGTGCTAAGACGGAAGAAAAGATAATTAAAGGTATAGAAAAACTGGAAAATAAAACTGATAATCAACTCTTAGGTCTTGCTATTCCTTTTGCAGAAAATCTTTTATCCAATATCAAAAAGATTGAAGAAGTCGAAAAGGCTGAACTAGCAGGTAGTATCAGAAGGAAATGTGAAACAGTGGAAGATATTGATATAATAGTTGCTGTCAATAACATTGAACAAGCAAAGGAGAAGATATGTCAATTACCTCTGGTTCGCCAGGTTTTGGATGAAGGAGACTGTATGATTACGTTCTTGAATATAATCGGGTTAAAAGTTAAGATTTTTTTGTCTTATGTAGATATTTTTCCTGAGGCTCTTTTTTGTTTGACAGGTACTTTAAGTCATACTAAAAAAATTGAAGAAAAAGCCCAAGGAAAAAATCAAGATATTAGTTGTGATGATGTTATTTTTAATAAATGTATTTTTAGAACTGAAAACAGATTTAAAGATGAGCAAGAGTTGTATAATAGATTAGGGTTACAGTATATTCCTCCTGAATTAAGAGAAGGTGGAAAAGAAGTTGATTTAGCTGAAAAGAACCAAATTCCTGACTTGATAACCTTTGATGATATAAAGGGAGACCTCCATATTCACACTGACTGGAGCGATGGAGTTAACAGCATTGATGATATGATAAAAAAAGCAAAGGAGCTGGGCTATGAATATATTGCAATCACAGATCACTCTAAATCCTTGGCAATAGCAGGTGGCCTAGCGGAAAAAGAACTTAGAAAACAGGTTGAAAAAATTCAGGAAATCAATGAGTTAGAAAAGAAAAAACCTGGTGATTTCAAAGTGTTTAGTGGAATAGAAGTGGACATATTAGAAGGTGGGAAATTAGACTATTCCGATAGAGTTTTAGAAGAACTTGACTTTGTGATTGCATCTATTCACCAGGGGTTTGGCCAGAAAAAAGAACATATTACGAAAAGAATATTGTCAGCTATGGAAAATGAACATGTAAAAGCAATAGGACATCCCCTGGGTAGGCTAATCAATAAAAGGGAAGCTCATCATTTGGACTTCTATAAACTTATGGAGAAAGCAGAAGAAACAGAAACGGCTTTTGAAATTAATTCTTCCATAGACCGTTTAGATTTACCCTACTACCTTATAAAGGATGCTTTAGAATTTGAGATAGAATTTATTATAAGCACAGATGCCCATGATGTTAAAGGTCTAGATGGAATAAAATATGGGATCTACACAGCGAGGAAAGGCTTTTTGATTGAGGATAGGGTTGTAAATGCCCGTTCGCTAAAAGAATTGAATTTCTGGTTAGAAAAGAAAAGTTCCTGGAGGGAAGATTTTGAAGGAAAAGACACTTGAAAAGCTAGAACTAGATAAAATTTTGAAATCACTAAAAAAAGAGGCTTACTCTGAGATGGCAAAAGAGATGATAGATAATACCGGATTGTCAGTCAATAAGGAAGAAGTAATCAAAATGCAAAAAGAGACAACCGAAGCTTTGTATTTACTCAGAGAGAACGGGGGGATTTCTTTATCTGGATTGAAGGATATTAGAAATCCTCTTAAATTGGCCAAAAAAGATGGGATCCTTTCTATAGAGCAATTTATAGATGTATTGAAATTGTTACAAACAGCGAATAAGGTGAAAAGATTTTTTGACGACGAATATAAACAAGAATCGTACCCGATATTGATAGAAATAGTTGGAACTATTCCTAATCTAAAGGGTTTCGCTGGTAAGTTGGGTGACTTGCTTGATCTTGATAAAAATGACTTTAAAGATACTGCTAGTGATGAGCTTTCTAGTCTGAGAAAGCGAATAAGGTCTAAAAAGGCAGATCAAAAATCTACTCTCGAAAAAGTGAAAAAGACTTATAAAAGATTCCTTCAAGATGAAATTGTAACTGTAAGGAATAATCGATATGTTTTGCCAATAAAATCTGAACATCAGGGAAGTGTAAAAGGTGTAATTCATGATTATTCTACCAGTGGTGTTACAGTGTATATTGAACCAGAAGCTTTGATGAAATTAAGCAATGAAATTTCTCTCCTTGAGTCTAAGGAGAAAAATGAAATTGATAGGCTATTAAGGGTTTTGAGTGAAGAGATTAAATATAATCATGATGAGTTAAGTCAGGCTTTACAATATCTGGTTGAACTTGATTTTATTATGGCAAAGGGATCCCTTTCGCAAAAAATGAACGCAATGGAGCCTACGATAAAAGCTGATAAAAAAATAGAGATTATCCAGGGAAGACATCCGCTTTTAGGTGAAGACGTAGTGCCTGTTGATGTACACCTGGGTAAAGAATTTAATACTTTGGTTATTACTGGACCAAATACAGGTGGAAAAACCGTCACATTAAAAACTGTAGGACTTTTTACCTTGATGACCCAATATGGACTTCATATCCCTGCTGAAAATGGTAGTGAGATGACGGTATTTGATGGTGTATATGCTGATATAGGTGATGAGCAAAACATCGAACAATCTTTAAGTACTTTTAGTTCCCATATGAAAAATATAACCGACATTCTTGACAATGTAAGTAGGGGTTCCTTGGTATTATTAGATGAACTAGGGGCAGGGACAGATCCTACCGAGGGATCTGCTCTGGCTATGGCAATATTAGAGTATTTGCATAATAAAGATATTAGGACTATTGCTACCACTCATTTCACAGGCTTAAAGAATTTTGCATATAAAAAAGAAGGCATGGAAAATGCTTCAGTGGAATTTGATGAAGAAACCTTGGAGCCTACTTTTAAATTGATGATTGGGGTGCCGGGAAGAAGCAATGCTTTGATCATTTCACAAAGACTTGGTCTCAAAGATGAAATCGTTGCCATTGCTAAAGACTTCATTGGGGAAGGGGACTTAAAGGTAGACGAGTTGATATCTTCTCTAACCGAAAAAGAAAAAAAATCTGAAGAATTAAAAGAAGATATTGAGAGGTCAAAAGGGGACATAGAGAATCTGAAGGCTAGATTGGCAAAAAAAGAACAGGAATTAAAGGAAAAGGAAAAAAATATTTTAGAAAAAGCCAGGCAAGAAGCTCTAGAAATAGTGACTGAAGCCAAACGCCAGGCAGAAAGAAATATTTCTGAAATCAGGAAATTGTCCAGCAAAGATTCTGACAAACAGATAAATGAAACTTCGACAAAAGTGAGAAAAAATCTTATGGAGACCAAGGAAGGTATAGAAACCGAATTGAGTAATGAACCGGAGAATGAACCTGTCGATCCAAAAAAATTAAAGCCTGGGATGGAAGTTTATCTAAAAAGTTTAGATAGAACAGGCACATTTCAAGAATTTTCCGGGGACAAAAAAGATGCTCAAGTACAAGTTGGCTTGATGAAGGTTAATGTAAGCATTCAGGATTTATACGTGGCTCAACCTGATGATGAAAAAGAAAGTCAGTTTTTGCGTGGGGATGCAGAAGGAACTTCCCAAGGAGGAGGCTATAGATCTAGTCGCCTTGGAGCTAAGAAAGCCGGGAAAATGTCTCAAGAACTTGATATTAGGGGTGAAAGAGTGGATGAAGCAATTGACAGCATAGATAAATACTTGGATGACGCTGTACTAGCTGGCTATAATAGTGTGAGAATAATTCATGGCAAAGGAACCGGGGATTTGAGAAAGGGTGTTCACTTTCACCTTGAAGGACATGATTATATAAAGAATTATAGACTTGGAGAAAAAGGTGAAGGTGGAGAGGGTGTAACCGTCGTTACTTTGGCAGTTTAGAGCTAAATATTACAATAACAATATTAAAACAAAACTAACCCCTGTCTTGGTCATTTATTAAATACCGACCTCTAAGACAGGGGTAATTATTGATTAAATTATAAAAAGCGTTAACTAGTCTTCATCATTGTCATCATCACCATCACCATCACCATCACCACCATCATCATTATCATTATCATTACCATCATTGTCATCATCATCGCTTTCTTCTTCATCTGATTCCTCTAAATCCTCCAATTCTTTTTCTTTATCATCAAGTTCTTCTTCAAGATCTTCATCAACTTCTGGATCTTCACCTTCTTCGTCCACAGATATTATGCTGCTATCAGCAGATTCGATACCATCAGTATCTACGGTCCTTATCATGTATAAATTATTTTCACCTACTTCTGCATCTTCATCGATAAAAGTGGTTTCTTCAATTGGATCATCGTTAAGTTGAGTGAATTCATCATCTTCAGGGGTTCTCCTATAAACATTATAACCTTGGATATCTTCTCCAAAAGGTGGTAACCAAGAAATTTCGGGCTTATCGTCATCGGTTAACACTAAAGATAGTCCCACAGGCCTATTTGGACCATCTTCATGGATTTCACACTCATCTTCAGGTGGTTCTAATTCGTGGTCCCAAGGTCTCCTCCCTGCACTTTCTGGTGCCCAGCGTTCATCAGTCACTTCATAATCATCTTCTCGTTTTAGAAACACCTCTTCTTCTACTGTGTTAGAAGGACAATAGTCAGTGGCTAATTGTTCACTCTCAGTACAAATTTTCTTTTCTACAAAAGCATCGCATTCATCAGTAGGTACGTTATTTCTGACAAAGTAATCAGAAGTTATATAATCCTCTGGAGTTAAATCCGATGGCCTTTTACCGGATTTACTGCTAATTTCAATTGGACCTTCAATGTTACTTGGCCTATTAAAATTACTTTGCTCGATCCCTTCATGAACTTTCTCAAAGATTTGATTTGTCATACTAACAGGGTAAGAAGTAGCACTTGGGATAAATTCTCCTCCTGAGTCAAATCCCATCCAAATTGAAATAACACTATCTGGTGTATAAGTCACAAGCCAACCATCCCTGCTATTTTGAGATGTACCGGTCTTGGCTGCTGCAGGACGATCAACATTTAGACCTGACGCTGTTCCATGAGAAACAACATCTTGTAATATATCTGTTATCAACCATGAGGTTTCATGAGAGACAACCTCTTCTCTACTAGGATTGGCTTCGAAAACTACTTCATTTCTGGAGTTTTCAATTCTAGATACTGCATAAGGTTCTACCTTAATGCCTTCATTGGCGTACACACCATAAGATTTTGCCATTTCTAACGGATTGACATCTACTCCACCACCTATAGCAGAGGATAAATTATCTTTATTACCAGAGGTTAACGTATTAAGACCTAACTTTTGTCCATACTCTATTCCGACGTCTTTACCTATATCTTCAAAAACCTTTACAGCCGGAACGTTTAATGAATGTACGAGGGCTTCTCTAACAGTAATAAGCCCCCTGAAAGCCCTAGAAAAGTTTTCCGGGGTATAATATCCTCCTGCATCATCCCAGGCTTTAGGAGCATCATCAACCACACTACCTGGGGACATTTCACCTTCTTCAAAGGCTGCCCCATAGACTGTGATAGGTTTAAGAGCTGAGCCAGGGTTGATGCTATTGCTGACAGCCCTGTTTGACATGTTTTCTATATCATATCCCCTGCCACCAAATAAGGATCTGATTTCACCTGTATCTGGCTCAGTAACTATTGCTGCACTTTGAGGTTGTTTAATTCCATTTTCACCTACTTGGGTCATGGGATAATTTTCATCATTGCCCATCACTTCTTCTACATGGGTCTGAAGATCTCTGTCAAGATTGGTATAGATTGTAAGACCGCCATGATAAAGCATCTGTTCAGCTTCAGAATGAGCATCGAAGGATTCATCATCTTCTTCCATTTCACTTTTCAAAATTGGGATTACTTCTTCATTTATTACATAATCCACATAATGGGGATGAGGAAATTTTCGTTTTTCTAACTCTGCCAATAGCTCTTCCAAAGGTTCATTCTTGGCTTCATTAAATTCTCGTTCATCTATAAAGTCCTGATTTTCCATTGATCTAAGTACTAGTTCTTGCCTCTGCTTGGCAGCCTCAGGATTCTCATAAGGTGAAAGACGACTGGGATGTCTTATAATCCCTGCCAGTAAAGCGGCTTCTTCTATTTCTAATTCGCTTACATCTTTGTTAAAATAGACTTCACTGGCTGCCTGGATACCATATGCGTTATGGTTGAAATAAACTGCATTATTCAAGTATAGTTCAAGAATTTCTTCCTTAGTGTAAGCTCTTTCAACTTGTAAAGCAAGCCATACTTCTTGTATTTTCCTTTGAACACTCTGTTCTGGGCTTAGAAAGGAATTTTTAACAAGTTGTTGGGTTATGGTACTACCTCCGTGTAGGCCTCCAAATGGAGAACCGGTTTCTCTGAAATTTACCACAGCAGCACGGCCAATTCCTCGGATATCGAATCCTAGGTGATCGTAAAAATTGGAATCTTCAATAGCAAGAAAAGCTTCGATTACATGTTGTGGGACTTCATCTAAAGTTATTGTTTCCCGGTGCTGTTCCCTGTCTAGCCTGACTATCATTTCTCCGTCTTTATCTTTTATTTTGGATGGTAGAGTTGATTCTAGCTCTGCAGGATCAAACTCAGGTACATCCTGTAAAGAGGCTACAAACATTCCAAAGGCAGCACTGCCCCCAAGAATCACCAATAAAACCCCGGCTATCAGCGCAATCTTTAGGGCCATCAACAGACTTTTTTTATAATTTACTTTTACCCGCTTCTTTTTTGGCTTTTGAGTTGAATTATTAGATTTATTTGATTTTGATCTCTGTGATCTTGAAGCATTTTTTGAGTTTGATTTATTTGAGTTATCCCTGTTCCGTACCATAATTTGCTCCCCCTCTTGGTATTTATCTTAAAAGAATTATACCATATCTTATTTAAATTGTTAAAATATCAAAGAATTAATTATTGGTTAAAACTCCAATCTGGTTTTGTAAACAGGTAATGGTTATGGTAAAATATTTAAGACTAAAGTAGAACAACTGTCAAGGGAGGAAGAAAATTGGATTTCAAACGACATTATGAACTATTCGTTCATGGCGCTACAGAAATTATATCAGAAGAAGAGTTGAAAAATAAATTAAAACAGGATAGACCTTTAAAATTAAAACTAGGCCTGGACCCTTCTGCACCTGATATTCACCTGGGTCATACTGTAGTCCTTAGAAAGCTAAAATTGCTTCAAGATTTAGGACATAAAGTTATAATAATCATTGGCGATTTTACAGGAAGGATAGGTGATCCCACTGGCAGAAGCGAAACCAGGAAAGCATTGACGGAAGAAGAAGTTCTAAAAAATGCAGAAACTTATAAACAACAGATATTTAAAATTTTGGATAAAGAAAAGACTAGTTTATGTTTTAATTCAGAGTGGCTTGCTCCTTTAAAGTTTGAGGATGTAATAAAATTATCATCTTCTTGCACTGTGGCAAGGATATTAGAAAGGGATGACTTTGCAAAACGCTATAAAAACAATTATTCTATAAGCGTGCATGAGTTCTTTTATCCCATTATGCAGGGTTATGATTCTGTAGTCCTTGAAGCAGATGTTGAGTTTGGGGCGACAGAACAAAAGTTCAATCTTCTGATGGGTAGAGATCTACAAAAAGAATATGGACAGGAACAACAAGTTGCATTTATGATGCCGATTTTGAATGGTCTAGATGGAAGGCAGAAGATGAGTAAGTCCCTGGGGAATTATATTGGTATCTATGAATCTCCAAAGGATATGTACGGTAAAGCGATGTCTATTCCAGACGAACTAATCATGCATTATTTTACCTTGGTAACTGACTTACTGCCCGAGGAGATCGAAGAGATAAGAAAACAACTTGAAGACCAAAATAAAAACCCCCGGGATCTTAAGATGAGGCTTGCTAGAGAGATTGTTTCCCTATATCATGATGAAAAAGAAGCCATAAAAGCTGAAGAAGGGTTCAAGCAAGTGTTTCAACAAAAAAACTTGCCTGATGAAATGCCTGAAATAGAGATTTCACCAGAGAACATGGATAATGGAAAGATAAATATAGTAGAGCTTTTGAAGACTAGTGGATTGGTATCTTCAAATAGCGAAGGAAAAAGAATGCTAAAACAAGGAGCAGTAAAAATTAACCAGGAAAAGTTGTCCCAAGATGAGACAGAGATATCCTTAAAAGATGACATGATATTGCAAGTTGGAAAGAGAAGGTTTGCCAAGGTAAAGTTGAATACCTAATCAAGATATAAAAAATAAATTTGCTAGGCTAATTTTCGGCTTTTGGATAAAGCCGATTTTTTTATTTCTCGCTTTTTTTAATTTTTCCCTCACATAATGAAGGTAGTTACCATATTTTAATTGAGAAAAGAAATAAAAAATCAAATTATGTTTTCGAAAAACTGGAGGGAATTGAATGTTAAGGAGGCTGCGTATAAGTCCAAAGTTAATAATATTTATGATTTTAGCAGTATTAATATTCATCATGGTACAAGTATTTTTATTTATAGAAAATAATTTGCGCCCAACATTGATGGCAATAGCAGAAGCCAGGGCAAAAATTATTGCTTTTGATTCCATAAACAAGGCAATCAACGAAAAAGTAGCCCAGGAAATCCGTTATGATGATCTAATAAAAGTAGAAAAAGATAGAGATGGTAAAATTGCTATGACCCAGATAAATACCATGGAGGTTAACAGAATACAAGCCGAGACTGTAAGGAGAGTTCAAGGGACATTGCAAAAGATAGAAGGTGAGGTTGTAAATATCCCCCTGGGTCAAGTTTTAGGAAGCCAAATTTTAGCATATCATGGTCCTAAAATTCCCATAACCTTGGTGCCAATAGGAACTGTTCATGTGGATATATCCCATTCCTTTAAAGAGGCTGGAATTAATCAAACAAGGCATAAAATTTACTTGGAAGTTTACTCAGATGTCCAGTTTGTTGTTCCCTTTATTTCTGCTGAGCGTGAAGTGATGACAGCAGTTCCGATAGCTGAAGGTATGTATACCTCATTGTAAATTCTTTTTATTAAAAAAGATATCAAAATATCTATATGCTATATTCTAAAGTGGTAGCCAAAAATCCTGCTGCTTTTTTTATTTTTTTGTTGCTGGTGTTACTTCCTAAGTGGATTTAAATCAGCTATGTTTATTTTATGGAGTTTAAAAAATTTTTTAACTTATATTGGCTGAAAATCCCTAAAACGGGAGCAGTATATTTATGTAAAGGCTTACATAGGAGGTGATTTTTTGAAAGAGGGTGAGAATGGTAGCAATCATGATCAAAAAATTATAAATCTTGGGGACTATATTAATTTAAATAACGATGTAGTTATTGATGAAAGAGTGGACGAGAAAGAACCAAAAGAAAAACTCATAATTGATAATCGAGCTGAGCTTAATACTATAATAAAGAAAAGAAGAAGAAAAAACATTGAGAGGGTGTCCCGTGAAGAAAAAATTAAAAAGGTGATACAAAGGTTAGATAAAAAGTCTAAGGATTTGAAGGATATAATCCCTGAAGAAGTATTTTTACAAAGATACGAATTAAAAGTAACTGTCTTAAAAATTATTTTGAGGCTAGAAAGAGATTACAAAAAAAATTATAACAAATCTTTTTTGGATAATAATAGTATGAATGAAATAACAGTGCACGTGGAAAGAGTTGGAGGAGAGTATAATGCAAGTACTAGTTTTGTTCCTCACGTTCCATTTTAGGTATATTGATGAATTTAGTAAAAAAAATCAGGTGGAGATGGCTTGTTTTTACCATCTTCCCCTGATTTTTTATTTCTAAGAGCTTAAATCTTCTCTTTACCGGCTAAAATTATAATCCCATAACTAACTGTAAACCCAAGGAGGTGTTAAAGTGAATCTGTTTCGTCTGAAAAATAAATCAAATCAGCTATTAAAAGAGCAGATCAAAATCAGTGAAAAAATAGATTCGTATATATCAGAAGTTGAAATCAAACAAAAATATCAGGCAAAAAAACTAAAAAATGGGTTAAAGTTAATTATTTATGACCAACTACCAAAACTGAAAATTTATGATCGTGCCGTGTACAGAAAAAATGAATTAGATCGAGAATCTTTTAAATTATCCCGGGATCGATGGTTCAGTATTATTAAACAGGCAATCGCAAACTTTTCAGAAGATTATTCTCTCGGTCATAATGCTTCTATTATTGGAATTATCAACTATACTAACTATCGCTCTGATACAGATAACTTTTCTTTTAAATTTGTAATCGATTCGCTTCGCTATTTAAATATAATTCCCCATGATGATAACCTTTTTTGCTCTAAATTTTTCTCCTATACAAAGCAAGTTCCAAAAAATGACGTTCGAACGGAAATTTATATACTTGAAGATACCGGGCAGTTGGACAGGATAATACTCAAGTCAGAAGAGTGAATTGAGAGGTACTATGTCTCAATTAAGTAATATTACTTAATTGAGGCATAAAGAGATCTATAAAACCCTGTTTCAAAGCTCTATATTTGATTTTTTAAGTACGGCTTTTGGAAAAAAGTGAAACTATACTATAGCAGTGCGTTTTGAATATTTAGATTTTACACATTCCCAAGGAGGTGATTTTAGATGAAGATAATGGAACGTGACCAAGAAATAATCAGTAAAATTTGCGAGTTTAACGGTTTAACTTTGGAGACTATAAGTAAACTTTTCTTCCAAGGTTCAACCCATGCCTCTAGAAGAATGAATAAACTGGCCAAGGAGGGGCT
>CAZCIZ010000013.1:0-44828 GCA_964498995.1 uncultured Clostridia bacterium
ATTATTTAGATTTTATAATTAAATTATACCATATTTTTTGTAAGAAATTAAGAACAAACTCATTAGATAGGACATTATAAGTAGGTCAACAAAAAGAAAGGAGAGTATAAACAGCCTTGGGGATCCAGTTAAGATTTACTGTATTCCCTAGGGTAGCTGCCGAGGATTTTTAAGAAGTTTGCATTTTCTTTGACGCCTCTCAAAGCTTTACTGGTGTTGTCGTCGTCCTTATGACCTTCTAAGTCCACATAAAAAACGTATTCGCCCAGTTGCCTCTTAGAAGGTCTACTTTCTATTCTACTGAGGTTGATTCCTAGGCTAGAAAATGTTTCTAGGGCCTTGTAAAGTGCCCCAGGCTTGTCATGGACCCCGAAAACGATAGAAGTTTTATCATTACCAGTGGGAGCAGGGATATCGTCACCTAAGACGATAAACCTGGTCTCATTGTTGTATTGTTTTTTTGGCCCTTCCCAGAGGATATTTAAACCGTATTCTCTATAAGAATTAGGAGATAAAGCGGCAGCTCTCTTGTCACCTTTAACTTTTTCTGCAGCCTGGGCGGTGCTCTGGGCTGCTTCTTTATTTAAATGAGGATACTCCAAAAACAACTCCCTGCACTGAGCAAGGGCCTGGGGATGAGAAAAGACCGTCTCAATATTTTTTAGATCTTGATTGGCGGTTGATAAAAGTACGTACTGGATTGGCAGTACTATCTCCTTGATTATACAAGAATATTCTATCTCTAGGAGCAGATCCATTGTTTCCGTTACGGCACCTTCAAGGGAATTCTCAATGGGGAGCACCCCCCATTGAATTTCTTTATTCTCTACGGATTCTACTACTTCTCTGATACTTTGAAAAGGTTTGGTGCTATTGGATACTCTAGCGGCAGCTTTACTGGAAAAAGTACCAGGGGGACCAAGATATCCCGCCGTGTCTAAGTTACTCATTGTATGAAATCCTCCTGAATTCTTGCTGGTTTTCTAATATTTCGTTCAAAGCCCTGATAACGGCATAGTTTTGATGCATTAAACCGATAGAAACCCGAATATGACCTTTTAACCCTATGGAAGTTCCGCTCTTGACCAAAATACCTTTTCTTAACAGTTTATCGGCAATTATTTCGTCATTTCTTCCTTTTAGATCAACCAAAATGAAATTGGCACTGCTCTCCACATAGCCCAGGTTGAGCTCGGGTAATTTTCGATAGTAAAACTTCAACCCCCGCCAATTACATTTTTTGCTCTGCTCCATATGTTCCTGATCTCTCAAACTAGCAATTGCCCCCGCCTGGGCAACACTGTTGACGTTAAAAGGTTCCCTAACCTTTTGAATCATGTTTATCAACTGTTTACTTGCTATAGCATAGCCGACCCTAAGCCCGGCTAGGGCATACAATTTACTAAAAGTACGCAAAATAATAAGGTTTGGATACTTATCTATTAAAGTTATACCCGTGCCGCAATTTTTGTCTTTACAGTAATCTATATAGGCTTCGTCGCATACCACGACTACATGGGAGGGGACCCTTTGCATAAATCTTTCTAAGTCCTTTTGAGTGTATATTGTACCGGTTAGGTTGTGGGGGTTGGAAATGTATATCAACTTGGTGTTGTCATTAACAGAATGGAGCATTTTTTCCAAATTGCATCTCATATTTTTCAGAGATGTTCTGACTAAATTACCTGACATAATATAGGCTGCAAATTGGTATTCTAATAAAGAGGGATCGAATACATGTACATTATCACCTGGTTCGATGAAGGTTTCCGCGATCAACTTGATCAGCTCATCGGAACCGTTGCCAAATAGTAAATTTTCTTTTTTTACATCTAGATGCTTGGATAATACGTGCTTTAGATCGGTGCTGTTACCATCGGGGTAGAGGTGCACCTCTGTTACAGCTTCCTGCATGGACTTGATGGCTGATTGAGAAGGACCTAGAGGGTTCTCATTGGAGCTGAGGTTTATTACTTCATCTAATCCAAGCTCAATTTTGGCTTCTTCAGCAGGATTGCCGGGTTTGGCTGCTGATAGATGTTCAATACAGTCTCTGGCTCTAACCATTTGTAATTAACCTCCAGGAGGTGAGAATAAAAACTGTCAGTTGTACATCGGACTTAAATGGTTCTGGTACCAAAGCTTAAAAAAACAGGGATAAGCTTTTATGCTTAAAATAAACCTATCGGTTATATTAAAGTATCACATTAATATGCCGGTGTCAACAGGATTCAATTCAATATGTGAAAACTTTCATATACTTTATAAAAAGACCACCAACAATTAATTATTAAAAGGCTTCTAAAAAACAGGAGGGATAGGAAAAATGAACAAAAGAAAACTCAAACTTTTTCTCGCATTGTTGACAATCTTTCTGTTCTTTATAACTGCTTGTGAGGAGGATGAAGATGACGGGGGTAAAAAGGTAGAAGAGGACAAAGAACTAGAATATATCGAGGGAGAATTAAGAGCTGCACATACCGATGACGAAATAGCTCTGAGATTGGAATGGGAGGGGCAAAAAGATTATCCGGAACAATTCGATAATCTTATTCGATATGATGGAGAGAATTGGATCCCCCTAGAAGAAGATGAGAGTGAAGAGGTTCAAAAGAAAGAGGGCAAGATATTGGAGGATAGGGCCTCAATCGCCTTTGAAGATCCTGAATCGGAAGTGGAGGGTTTTGAAGCAGCAGGTTGCTATGTAAGTTGCCACCAAGATATGGCAGGTCATTACGTCAAAGCTAAAGAAGAAGAAAATAAGGGCGAGTTTGGCCTGGATCTGTGGCACTGGGGAGCAGGGACAAGTTCAATTGATTACGCCCAAGATATGTGGGTCAGCAAAGAAAAGTTTACGAAAAATCAGGACGGACTCAAGTACGATGAACCAGGGGAGGGTTTGGATGAAATAGAAGAAACTTTGAATTTGGAGAACCTGGAAGATTCATCGGGGTTTATCAAAAGTCAGCCTTTAGAAGGAATCAGGTGGGATGGAGAATTTTTGCCCAGGTATGTCTTCAATCCCGACAAGGTTGGTTTTGACAATTATTTTTTTGGCACAGAGGAAGGGAAGTTGGTTACAGATCCCCAAGAATTACTTGAGTCTGCTAAATCAATGGATTATGAACCCCTTAAAGTGATTTATCAGGATTACGATTTTGACCCGGAAATTGACAGGATAAATACCATTGATGTCAAATTTATTGTTGAACTAGCTAGGGGCGAGATCGAACCTGGCTTTGAAGTGGGTGAAAGTTGGCAGGGGTACTGGATGGAAAAATTGAATATCACCACCCCGGAAGGTGCTGAAGAAAAACTTGATAGAATAGTCGAGGAATTAAAGCCGGGGGCAATGTTGACCAAAAACACCGGCATCATCTACGAGTCCGGACAGCATGATGTTACAACTATCAGGGAGTATGATGAAGTTACAAATACCTGGAGTATAACCTTTCAACGTAACTTGAGTACTGAAACTGAAACTGAAGCTGGAGATGAGGATGTTGATTTTGAAGGTCTTTTGGAAGATGAGCTATACAACCTGGCTATTGGGATCCATGAGAAAAATGAACAGGAAGATTTCCATTACGTTTCATTTCCTATCCAGGCAGGAACAGAAGAGGCTGATGCTGAACTAATAATAGAAGAGGTTGAAGAGGATTTAACCATAGATACTACTGATGATGTGGATAAAGTGGACTGGTCAGAGGTAGAACCTCTGGAGTTGACCTTTCACCTGCCCCAAGGGAAAAACTATCAAAAGCTTACTGATAAAAACTATCATGGGGAAGGGGCCGATTTTTTAAAAGATGAAAAAAAGTGTAAAGATTGTCATGGTGAAAAACCGTAAATTACCCATCACTAAAGTGACGGGCTTTTAAATATAAATGGAAGGTATGGAAGTAATGGTGAAAGGAGACTAGATCATAGATGGAAGACATCAAACAGGTGATGGATAAAGAGAATACCTGGCTAAAAAAGGCTTTGGAAATCGAATCTGAAATCATAAAGTTCAGGCGTCAGTTTCACCAGATTCCTGAGCTTAGTTTACAGGAAGTTAAAACTTCACAAAAAATCAAGGACATCCTTCTGAATATGGGGATAGAATGTGAAAGCTGCACTAAAACCGGGGTTGTAGCCCTGTTGGAGGGTGATTCTCCTGGACGAGTAGGAGGGCTAAGAGCCGATATTGACGCTATGCCAGGGGAGGAATCTACGGGACTACCCTTTCAATCAGGCCACCATGAGGTGATTCACAGTTGTGGTCATGATGGCCATATAGCTGTTGTCCTGGGAGTGGCCAAGCTGTTAAAGGAAAACAGCCACCTCTGGCAGGGAAAGGTTAAGCTGATATTTCAACCTGGAGAAGAACTTGTTAAGGGTGCTAAAAGAATGATAGAGGAAGGTGTGCTAAAAGCCCCTGATCTGGATTATATCCTGGGCTTACATGTCTGGCAGCCTATTTTGGCAGGTGAGATTGGAGTTAAAAAAAATGAAATCATGGCTTCTACGGAAAATTTCAAGGTTATCATCAAGGGCCAAGAAGCTCATGGAGCCATGCCTCATCAAGGCAATGATGCCATCTCAGCCGGGGCCGAATTTATTAGCAGTATTCATCATCTTCTTACCAGGGTTATAAATGCCGAAAACAGGTATGTCCTTTCCTTTGGCAAGATCAATGGAGGCCATAAAGGGAATGTCTTACCGACCCAGGTGGAGATTGAGGGAACTTTCAGAACCTTTGAGGTTGAAACAGCTAAGATTATCAAGGAGTGTATCTTTAAAACCCTGGATAATCAAAAAAATGTTTTGGGCGTAGATTGGGATTATCAGGTCGATAGCTGTGCTCGCCCCACATATAATGACCCGGACCTGACAGATAAGGTCCTAAATTCCATGAAAAAGATAATCCCACCTGATCAGATTAAAATGCCTTATGGACCGGTGTTTCCTTCGGAAGACTTTTCTGAGTATGCGGCCAAAATACCAGGAGTCTTTTTCTTCTTAGGTGCGGGGGGAGAAGATTACAGCTATCCTCATCATCACTCCAAATTTGATTTTGACGAAAGAGCACTTCCTCTGGGAACAGCCATCATGCTTCAAGCTATATCTGACCACAACCAGTAATGAAAATAACTGATTTATTTTATTGCTGCAGTATATGGAGATAAGTTTTAAGTTTTTATTATTAATACATCTTGAAGAGGAGCCAGGAAAGGTAATGCCTAAAAACAGGATGTTTTTAGCAAATTGGCACAGGATGTGCCTTTAATTTGGAAGCATTACCTTTCCTGGCGACGATTCTTAGATGTATTAATAAAAACTTTTTAGTATCGGAATATACTGCAGCAATAAAATTAAAGTTTATTTTCTTACTAACTTTTCACTGTAATTTCAGAAATGACGATGACTATTTTTAACTCCTCAATTCCCGTCAGAGTTTTGACAAGCTCTGTTATCTCATTGGAAATTTGGCTTCCTACCTTCTGTAAGGGGTTATTCCAATCAAATTCCACGGCTATCTTTGCTTTAATAAAGGGCGAAGATTTGGGCGGTTGAACGTCTATTTCCTTAATAGACTCTACCCTGGAGTCGTTATCCAACATGTACTTAACCATGTCATGAAGTACGTTTTCCTTTATGTACACAGATCCCAGGGCCTGGTAATTGGCCCTGACAATAGCCTGCTCCTTTAAGACCCTTCGCTTATTTAAAGAAGAATCCTTGTGGGTTCCAGTGCCCCCTTCCCCCTTGAGAAAGTACTTCAGCCTTCCAAGAAGAGGAACCTTGATCCCACCATTGAGGATTTCTGTGGGTGCAATGGGAACCACATGTTTCCCCTTCACTCTGTGAGATTTAGCGATCTTTCTCTCCTCAGAAGATGTTAAATCATTAACATCTATCCAGACGGCAGGTTCTGGCAGTTCCAGATTTTCGGTGATCTTATAGATCATCCCCTGAGATGTGCCCAAAATTAGAATTCTTTCTGGACTCATCTTGTGAATTCGTTCTTTCATTTTTTCGGCATATTCCTTGTCATCGAATATCGCCCTTCTTATGGCGCTGATCATGTTCTTTTCACTTTTAGCAGACTTAGAATTAGGAACCTTCTTACCCCTATGGATGATCAAACCATCATCGATCATGGTCGGAATTTGATATTTATGGGCTAATTTGACAGCCCTGTGACTCTTTCCCGTGCCGCTTCTCCCGTATAAAGCGTAAATTTTCATAATTTACCACCTTATCTATAGATAGTTTTGGCTTACTATTATACCACAGAAAATCTCAAAAAACACCATGGTATTAAATTGTATTATCACATTAACTAATAAAGACTAATAAATGACTAATAAATTCTTAATTTATAATTGTTTCAAGAATACTCGTGCTTTTTAATCATGAGATGAATTGCAGCGATTTTGTTTGTGTTATTCTGATTTTGAAATAATAACCCTTCTAGGATAGGGTATTTCTATTCCTTCTCGGTCAAGGGCCTTTTTAAAGCGCCTGGTAAGCTCCCTTTCCATTGCCCACTGCATTCCGGGTACACATGCAGTTGCAACTCTAATCCTGACATAAGAATCTCCTAGCTCGGTGACACCGTGGACTTGTGGCTTTTCTACAATTGAATCAAGTTCTTTCAAGGCTATTTGACCTTGTTCTTCAAAAACCGACATGGCAGCATCTATATCTTCTTCATAAGCGATATCCATAAACACCAAAGCGATTATGTTGTTCTTGCTATAATTCTTTACCTGGCCGATCTCGCCATTGGGAATAACATGTAATTCCCCGGTCCATTCCTTGATCCAGGAGGTCCTAAGCCCTAACTGCTCCACATATCCAGTCACCCCGGCAGCAGTGACAAAATCTCCTACATTGTACTGATCCTCAAACATAATAAAAAAGCCCGTTATAACATCCTTGATTAGACTTTGGGCGCCAAAGCTAACAGCAAGGCCAATGACCCCCACCCCCGCAAGGATGGAGCTGGTTTTTACTCCAAAATTCTCCAGGATCATAATCCCGGCTATAAAATAAACCACATATTTCAAAACATTTTTAAGGAGTCCTGCCAAAGTATGACGCCGTCTTTCGTTAAGCATCTGTTTTTTTATTTCGCTTTTTTCAAACAGATGAGTTATTAGCTGTGTCCCCATGTTTAGAAGTATTTTTGCCAGAACTATTATGACTATCAATTTTACTATGGTTGTACCTGCCAGCCTGACTTCACTGGCACCAATGACATTAAAATCGAATATCTCCAGGGTAACCAGCAGGACTATAAAGATAAGCCCGAACTTCAATATATTTTTGAGACTCAATATGATAAAATTGATCATACCATCTTCAATCAACTTTGTTTCTATTTTGCTGAAGTATTTATAAATGATATGGGCACCCAATTTATACAATAACCAAGCAATAATAGCTGTAGCTATTACCATGAGAATATTTAGACCGAGTTCTGGGAAACCTTCCAGTCCTAAACTTGTCAAAATATTTTCTGCCATTTTACTTTTACCACCTCCGTGATCTATAAAAAAATAGTTATTAATTAAAAAAATTATGAACAACTATAATTTGAATTATACCATGATTTAACTGACTGTTTAAACTATTTCAGGCAAAGATTTTATCTAAGTAATATTGGTGAAGAGATTATTCCAATAGGAAGGGATACCAACATGGATATTGTCTATATTTTTAAAAATAAATTTAAGGTAAATAGATTTTCTTTTATAACCGTTTTGGCTTTAATCTTGTTAACTGTTGGATGTACCTGGGCCTTATTGCGAGACTCTACTCCTGACACCTTCAAAGTTGGGATTCTTATGCACCTTACGGGACCTGATTCCCTGGAATCTGATGAATTATTGGACTGGATGGCAGATAGGATAAATGATTCCGGAGGAATAGGTGGAACCCCTATAGAGCTGGTTTATAAAGATGCAGGTAAAGAAGACGTGAACTTCCTAGCCAAAGAGCTTATTAACCATCCCAAAATAGATATCGTCATCGGGCCTCAGCAAAGCGAGGAACTCCATGAAATTGCTCCTCTATTTATAGAAAACCAAAAACTTTTAATCAGCCCTTCGGCAACTGCTGGAGATATCACCAGGGCTTATGGAGATGAGGATTTTATTTGGAGAACCGTCCAATCTGATATAGCTCAGGTTAGATCTATCTTATACGAATTGGCTGCAAGGGAAGTTAAAGAGATATCCCTAATTCATACTCGGGATAGTTACGGAGAAACTTTTCTGAATTGGACAGGATTTTTTTGTACTGAATTGGGGATTGATCTTTTGAATATAGTCGATTACCATGAGTCTTCAAATCTGAACAACGTAATGGATGAAGCCTTAGAAGGTGAACCCGAATACGTTTTGACCGTTGCCTATCCTGAAACAGGAGTTGAGTTCAAAAACCTTTTGAAAGCAAGGGATGAAAAGAGCAAACTTTTCTTTGCGGATGCAGTAGAAGCACCTTATTTTATAGATACTCTGGGTCCCACTTCCAAAGGAACTGAACTGATAGCCCCTGCTGCAGATCCAGAGAGCGGTTTTGAAGAGGAATATTACTCCCATTTTGGTTACTATCCCTGGGATTATGCTTCCACAACCTGTGATGCTATGTTACTGGCCGCTTATACTTTGGCCCGACAGCAATCCCAGGAAGGAATAGGGTCTATACTTTCAGGCGAGCCCCTGGAAGAGTCTTTTAAGCAGGTGATAAAAGGAAGGGGAGATAAATATAGCTGGGATGATTATGACAATGGGATTACGGCTATTTTAGAAGGTGACCTTCCTGATTTTCAAGGTGCTTCCGGACCCCTTTACTATGACGAGGCATTAGGGGTGGATCCGGTGAAAACTTACTATTCTTTGAACAGGATAGAGACAAAAGATAGGGTCTTTGATTTTCACACTATTAGAAGGTTTAGCTCCGATGAATCAGCTGGGATCGGTATTTTAGAAGCAGGGAGTTCTGCGGCCTATACCAGGGCCAGTTTGGAACACAGGGAGTTAAGTGAACAGAACTTAACTGGGCGGAGATTCTTGTCTCAGCATACAAGGGAAAACCTCCAGGCAGTAATAGTTTCCGCCAGTGAAGGCTGGGAGGATTACAGGCACCAGGCAAATACCCTGGCAATGTATAAATTTTTAAGAGATAATGGCGTCAAGGATGAAAACATCATTCTATTTTCAGTGGATGACATACCCTGGTTAGAAGAGAACCCTGAACAAGGGACTATTCGCCATGAAGTGGGAGGACCTAACTTGAGAAAAGAAGCGACCATTGACTATACAGGAGATAGCGTTACCGTAGAAAATCTCGAAAAAGTTCTTCTAGGGCAAAAAACTTTGTCAACACCAGTGGTCCTTGAAAGCGATAAAAACACCAACTTGCTCTTTTATTTTTCAGGTCATGGTATGCCTAGAGCCCTTAATTTTATGGGCAGAGAAAAATGGGAGAAGCCTGAACTTATAAGACTATTAGAAAAAATGGAAGAAAAAGAAAAGTTTCGCCAAAAACTAATGATAGTAGATGCATGTTACGGTGAGAGTATGGCCTTGGAGATGGAAATTCCTAGAGTTTTGTATATAACCAGTGCCTCTAGAGTCGAAAAGTCCTTTGGGAGTCGATATGATCCTGAAATTCAGCAGTGGCTAGCTGATGAATTTACCTCAGAACTACTAAGAACAATGGGAGAACCAGGAATAACCCTAAAAGATCTTTATCTGTCCGTTTATCAAAGGGTTCCTGGTTCTCATGTGCGCCTGGCAAATTATAAGAATTTTGGCGACATTCAAACTCCGGTGCGAGAGTTTATTGAACCGTGAGTGAGACCTATAGACTATGCAAAAGGAGTATATATGAGGTTATTCGCCCCAACTACTTGTAAATTTATCCGATGCGGAGACTCCATGATGTATATCTTGAGTTCTGCCCCCAGGTGCTACACCAACATAAAAGTCAAAATTACTGGGATCCTCTATATCCCGGGAGGCCTCTAATTCAACATGTAATTGCAATTCACCACCTCGTGTGTCTAAATCTCCTTCTAAAGTATTGCCACCGGTATAAAAGGCTTTGTAATATTTTTCTTCCTCCTGATCATATTCATAGATACTAAATCCAAACTCTACAGATGTGTCTTCTAATACTTGATGCTGAAGGGTAGAAAGGGTGTCTTTATTAGCTCTAGAGACTCTAGAGGAGGAGTGCATAGAATCGTCTGCATTCCCATCCCATGCCATTCTGGTTATGACTCCTACTATGGATTTATCTCCCCCTTCAGGATCTGTCACGGTAATATCAGAATTCAACTCGGTGTTACCGATTTTGAGATACTCCAGGTGACCTACTCTATAGTCCTCATCCCCTTGAAAGTGAAACCCCTGTTGAGGGCTGCACATGTAGTCATATGCCGAACTATCAGGAGGAGGTGGTTCTTCTTCCTTGGAATCGCAACCAATTAACATAATCAATAGTGTAGCTAAGAACAACACAAATAAGACTTTCTTCATGACATGAGTTCGCCTCCTTGAGAGATTCCTTCTGATTTATAGATCTCCAGACCTTTAGACCAGCAGGTAAAATTTGTTATTAATAAAACTATTATACCAATATCTCATAAATAATTCAATTTATTTAGTACGAAAATAAGAGGTTCAAGAAATTTAATCGTAAACACTTGAATTTTAATAGTTCAGTGTTTTTAAGCATCCAAATAATTTTATCTAATCAAATAATATTTCTCATGGAGATTCATTACAATAAAATTCAAAAAAGTTTACTTATTAAACTTCTTGAACCTTACCCAAAGTCACCTTCAATGTTAGTATCATCTGTATCAAGTTTAATGGTGAGCTAAACATGGGAGTTGGGAAGAAAGTAAATCAGTTATTTTCATTACTGGTAGTAAGAAAATAAACTTTAATTTTAAATACATCTACGGATCGGGTACACGAAGTATAATCGTAAATACCCCTGCCATAGTTGTACCTACAACTATGGCAGGGGTATGCTTAAAAACAGGATCAGCAATCATTAGTTATTCGATCTCGATGTCGATGGATTCTCCTTTGATGGATTTCTTCAAGGGGACTGAGATCTTTAAGATTCCATCTTCAAACTTGGCTTTTAGGTTATCGGTGTTGTCGGTGTCTGCTTCATCTGGTAGTGGGAATGCCTTCTTGACTCCACCCCGGCTTCTTTCCATCCTCAAGAAGTTTCCCCTTTCGATTTTTTCGTCATGTTTTATTTCTCCTTCTATTATCAGCCTGTCTTCTTCGATTCTGGCATTAAGGTTTTCTTTGTCTAGACCTGGTAGTTCTATTTCATAATGAAGTTCGCCGTCTTTTTCATAGATGTCAGTCCTACCGTAATTGCCTCTGAATCCAAACTCGGTATCAAACTTATCCAACAAATTTCCAAACCCAAAATCGCTCAACATCTCAAAAGGCTCTCCCCATCTTCTTGGCAGTCTAGTCATAAGGAATCACCTCCGGTAATTATATTTTTTCCAAATTTTTTGGATTATAGTTATTTAGACTCAATTGTTAGCACTCTTAACTATTGAGTGCTAACCGTTTCACCATTATTGTAAAAAATATCAAATTTTATGTCAAGAGAGATATTGAATTTTTTTCATTGAATTTTTTTGATATATCTAAGATTCGCAAGGGGGATTCTCCCCCTTACTCATCAAGATGTATTAGCAATAAAATCCAAAAAGTTAAATTATTAAACTTGGTGGACCTTTCCTGGCTCCTCTTCAAGATGTATTAATAATAAAGACTTAAACTTATCTCCATATACTGCAGCTGTGAAATAAATCAGTTATTTTCATTACTGGTTGTAGTGTGAAAACTCAAAACATGAAAAGTTAGTTTTCTCAAATGTTTGGAAAAACCATGAGCAAGCAGGGAAAAATTATCTTTTTGTTGAAAAATAATAAATAAAAGGACAGATAATATACTGCAAAGGAGTTTTATCATTGAATATAGCTTTTATCGGAGCAGGAAAGGTAGGAAGGAGCTTTGGCTACTATCTTAAAACCAAAGGGTTCAATATCGTTGGTTATATGAGCAAAAGCAGGGAATCTGAAGAGATAGCTGCTAATGAAACCGGTTCTTCCCCTCTTACAAAAGAGGAGGTCCTTAAAAAAGCCGAGATAATTATCATTACCACTCCTGATACAGAGATAGAAAAGGTATGTGATGATGTGTCAAAGTCTGTCGGCTTTGATAAAGATCATTTGGTTGTACATATGTCTGGAGGCCTTTCTTCTAAGATTTTAAGCAGTGCTAGAGAGCAAGGTGCCTCGATTTTTTCTCTACATCCTCTTCAATCCTTTGCCAAGGTGGAAAAAGCAAGAGAAGAACTTAAAAACACCTTCTTTGCCATGGAAGGGGAAGGTGATAAAGAAAAATTAGTATCCATCTTGGATAAAATCCAAAATCCCTATGTGGAGATAGATTCTGAGAAAAAATCCTTATATCACGGGGCTGCTGCCATTGCCTCCAACTACCTTGTGGCCCTTACCAATGTTGTCCTCAAGTTGCTTCAGGACTGCGGGTTTAACCGGGCTGATGCTCTAAAAGTTACGGGCAACTTGATGCAAGGGACTTTGAACAACGTAAAGGAATATGATACAGTAGAAGCGCTGACAGGTCCTATTGTCAGGGGAGATGTAAACATGGTGCAGCATCACTTAGATGAACTTAAAAAACATAATTATGACCGGATTTTGGAGATTTACAGGCTCTTAGGTGAAGAAACCGTGGAAATAGCGTGTAGTAGAGGCCTTTCTTCAGACAAGGCCGCTAGATTGATTGAGTCCCTGAAAGGACAGGATAACTTATAAAGCGGACCATATTATGAGTGACTATATTAACAGGAAAGGGGCAATTTTTTATGTCAAAAAAAATAACGGTGAGTGATTTTAGACAAAAAAAAGAAACAGACGAAAAAATTACTATGTTAACGGCCTATGACTATTCAACCGCCAAGTTGTTTGAACAGGCGGGGATTGATGGCTTGTTGGTGGGAGATTCCCTTGGTATGGTTATGTTGGGCTATGACAATACCCTTCAGGTCAAAGTTGATGACATCATACATCATTCCAAGGCAGTAGCCAGGGGAGCTGATAGTAGTTTAGTGGTTGCCGATATGCCTTTTCTCTCCTATCATATCAATACGGATGAAACAGTCAAAAATGCCGGCAGGCTTATTCAGGAAGGTAATGCTGAAGCGGTGAAGTTAGAAGGCGGCGAAGACATAATGGACAAAATCGAAGCCATAATAAAGGCTCAAATTCCCGTTGTAGGTCATTTGGGCCTTACCCCTCAGTCGGTTAACGTGGCCGGAGGTTTCAAAGTCCAAGGAAAGTCAAAACAAGATGCTGAAAACCTGCTAAAAGATGCTAAAATCCTGGAACAACTAGGCGTTTTTGCCGTGGTGTTGGAATGTGTTCCAGAGCCCCTTGCCAGGCTTGTATCTCAAGAATTGTCCATACCGACTATCGGGATAGGAGCTGGCAGTTCCTGTGATGGCCAGATTCTTGTATATCAGGATATGTTGGGGATGTATTCGGATATGGTGCCTAAATTTGTCAAAAAATATACCAACCTGGGAGATAAGATCAAAGAGGCTGTAGAAGAGTACATCGAGGAAGTGAAAAGTGAAAAATTTCCGGCAGAAGAACATTGTTTTTCCATGGATGAAAGTATTTTGAAGGATTTAAAATAAGGATTATTAAAACCAAAACCATTAGATAAGGGGTGGCAGGCGATGAAGATAATAACCTCTATAAATGAAATGCAAAACACCGCTCTTACCCAAAGGGCAAGCGGCAGATCAATAGGTATGGTTCCTACTATGGGATATTTTCATGAAGGACATCTCTCTCTAATGCGTAGATCGGTGGAAGAAAATAATATTACTGTGGTTTCTTTGTTTGTAAATCCGACTCAATTCGGCCCTAACGAAGATTATGAGATTTATCCAAGGGATCAAGAAAGGGATAAAGGACTTGCCAAAGCCGAAGGTGTGGATATTTTGTTCTGCCCAAGGGAAGAGGATATGTATCCAGGAGATTTTAAGACTTCTGTGGAAGTAAAAAAGATTACCGAAAAGTTGTGTGGAGCCAGTAGACCCGGGCATTTTGAAGGTGTGTTAACAGTCGTAGCCAAGCTATTCAATATTGTTTTGCCTCACAGGGCTTATTTTGGAGAAAAGGATGCCCAGCAGTTGATCGTGATCAAACAAATGGTTAGAGACCTCAACTATCCCATTCAAATTGTCCCCTGTCCCATACAGAGAGAAGAAGACGGTCTTGCAGTTAGCTCTAGGAATGTAAACTTGACTGAGGAGCAGAGAAAAGCTGCTCCTGTACTTTATAGGGCTTTGACCAAAGCCAAAGAGGCTATTGAAAAGGGAGAGAAAGATTCGTCAGAAGTCAAAAATCTGATGAAAGGAGAAATAGATAAGGAACCCCTGGTTGAGTTGGAATATGCAGAGATTGTCGATAGAGGAGAATTGGAACATGTAGATGTTATCCAGGGCAGGATATTGATAGCCCTGGCTGCAAAAGTAGGTGAAGTCAGGCTCATTGACAATATAAGCCTGGAAATTTAAACAATAAAGTAATATTACAACGAAAAAGGTACACGAAGTTTAATAAGTAAACCTCCGTGGGATTTTCTCTTAAATTTCTTGCTAAATACCATAAGCGAACTTTTGATTTGGACGATTTTGCAAATGCTTGTGACAAACTTTATTATATCGGAATATACTGCAGCGATGAAATTAAAGTTTACTTTCTTTCTATATTTTATGTTGGTTCATCTCTTCTTTAAGTTCCTGGGCTAAGTTAGCCAGTTCGATGCTTGCATTTTTAATTTCCTCCATGGATGCTGTCTGTTCCTCCACAGAAGCAGTCGATTCTTCGGTGTTAGATGAGTTTTCTTCAGCAATAGCTGAGAGGTTTTGAATTTTTTCCAGTATCTCAGCTTTTTTGGCCTCCATGTTGGTTTGGGATTCTTTTAGCTTTACGCTCACTTCCTTTAGCTCATCAATAGCTCCGGAGATTTCATTGAACTTTGTTTCCGTATCACTCACATACTCATTTTGCCTGCTGATGATTTCATTTTTGACTCTATCGATGGTGTTCACGGCATCGTTGGTTTTAGTCGATAATCGATTTATGATTTCATTTATACTTGATGAGTGTTCATTGGTTTGTTCAGCTAGCTTTCTGATCTCATCAGCAACCACGGCAAAACCCTGTCCGTGTTCTCCTGCCCTTGCCGCTTCAATAGAAGCGTTGAGGGCCAGTAGATTGGTCTGCTCGGCTATTTCGCTTACGGCCTGGCTAGCAGACTGAATTTCCCCTGAACTGTCGCTGACTTCTTTTATTACTTGATGTATTTCCATTGTAGCGTTATCACTTTCGTTGTTTGCTTCGATTAGATTGTTTACAGTCTTTGATCCCTCTTCTTTTAAGGAATCTACTTTTTCTGCAGTCCTATCCAGGTTGTCTACGTTTTTTTGTTCCTCTTCGATTAAACTTCCAAGGACTTCTATTTTGCTTGTGATGTCTTCTGTTTCTTCGGCCTGGTTTTGTGCTCCTGAAGAGATGTCCTCAATGGCCTTTGCGATTTCATTTGCAGCCCTAGTATTATCCTCTGCATTTTCTTGAAGGGCTTTTGATGAGTTGGCCACCTGCTCAGACTTTTCGTTCACACTTGCAATAATGTGCTTTAGATCTTCATTGGCCTTTAATGCTTCATATTCTTTATCAATGGAGTTTATGGTTGTTTTTTCAATAAAACTTGTAACCAAGTAAAGAACGGCAAAGAAAAGAATAGTGGCTACCCCTATTACCGAATACACCGTTACACCTAGTTCACTAAGGAGAGAATTAGTGGCGCTTATATACCCTATTGTGACTAACGCCATCCCAAATGAGAATAAAGTCACATTCTTATCGATAAAAAATAAAGGCGAGAGCAAACCGACGTACATCACCGTATAAATCGTGGGATTTTCTATAAAAAACAGACTAAATATAAAAAAAGCCACAAAAATAATAAATATCGAAAGATATTTTAAAGCTGGATGATGACCTACCTTTTTACAATAAAAATACAGAATCAATAGTGGAGCACCTGCTATAGGCAGTAAAACAATGTAGGCGGGGTCTTCGAGAGATGATTGCCCAAGGGCCAAGACAACAATTGCTGTAATGATTGCAATGCCATACATTATTGAATACGTATACAGCAAGTTTTTGAGACTCTCTTTTTCCCTCTTTTTTAATTCTTCTGCTTTAAATTCCTGATAGTCCAAAAAATCCCCTCCCCCTCTAATCAAATCGAGCTAGTATTTCTAGAATTTACAAAATTAATTTTATCAAATAACAACTTTTTTTAAAAGCTTTAGGTTGTTTTTTGGCGATTAAAAAATATGTTAAAATAACAAAGCATCGCTTTACTATTTTTTAATATTACAAGGATGGTGGCCAGCTTGAAAAAATTATTACAACTTCCTCCCTTGATCAAGGAGTTTTTGAACCAGTACATCAAATCAAGCAAAGAGGCTAAGGTGGAAAAAAAGATGAGAAAAGCAATTAAGAATAACGACGAGGACATGTTAAAACAGAATGTGGAAAATTTCCTGGAAATCCACCCAACATCTCCTAAAAATGAACACTATCCCGTGGATAAATGGGTTGGAAGTATCTACTACAATGTCGGCAACACCTGTGCCATGGAAAAAAGATTTGAACTTGCCATTTCAATGTACAGGATTTCTGCAAGCTATTCACCTGGTCCTGCCGCCTACAATAATATGGCCACCTGTTTCAAACGCCAGGGGAAATATTATGAGGCTTATAACTGCTTGAAAAAAGCGTTAAAGGCCGATTCAAACTATGTTGCCGGATACGGCAGGATGGCAATACTCCTTGAAGCTTATGATGTGCCGGTGGAGGATGAAGCTTACAAGTATCTAAAAAAGTACTTTGATCTGGGCGGAAAAAAAGAAAGCCTGAAAAAATTGGCCAGCCCTTCACTGCCAGAAGAAGAAAATGCCTTGGAAAGATTACTGCATTGATATAAATTTATGAAAGCGAGGAATTACATGGAGAGGTATATTGGTAACAAGATCAAAGAGTTAAGAAGACTAAACGAGTTTACCATTGCTTATTTGTCAACTAAGACTGACCTATCCGAGAGTCTTATCTCAAGAGTGGAAAAGGGAAATGTGGCCCCTTCCATCAATACCTTGAGAAAGATTGCCAAGGGACTTGATGTTTCCATTACCGAGTTCTTTCAAGATGAGAGGGATATAAAAGAAGAAAGGATCGTTGTCAGAAAGGAAGAAAGGAAAAAACTCATCATACCTGGCGGTAATGCTGAGTATGAAATTTTGAGTCCGGATTTAAACAAAAAGATCGAACTTTTGAAGGTAGAGCTTGGGCCTGACTGTGAAGAGGACAAGCTTATTCAGCTAGGAAAAGAGGAGGAGGAATATGCCTTTCTCCTAGAAGGTGAAGTTGAATTTAACTTCGAAGACAAACGGGTTCAGCTAAAAGAAGGGGATTGCATCTTACTGAACAGATCATTGCTAAAAAAAATCAAAAACTTACATAAAAAGAGCTCAAGTATTTTATTAGCCGTATCCCATTAAGGTCAAAGCAAGGCTTAATATTACAATAAGGGTTTTAAATATTTTTGTGTTACTGGAACAGAGCCCCATATTTGATAATTATAAAAATTGCGAATATTGACGAACGGGCAGGATTTTTGTGTTGTTTTAAGAATAAAAGCTAATGTAAATTTTCACAACTATGTGAACCAACTAACATATTAATTATAGTTATAATTACTGTTTAAAAAACAACCACAAAAGTGGAAAAGAATTTTGTAAAAATTTCGACTTTTGTGCAACTTCCAATTTTAATTAATTTTTCACGAACTTTTGTACAAATAATTGTAAAAGTTATTAATCCTGGCAACTTGCCAGGTTTGGTAAATAAATTTACAAAGGAGGTTTTAAGTTGAACTCAACAAGCGGTACTATGCTAAAGGAGTTTTGGGCCTATCTATGGCAGCTTCATCACAAAAGTAAAGACATTATGACGTTTAAATTTGCCAGGCCTTCCTACATCAATGCCAGGGTGAACAAAGCTCTCAGAGAAAATGAAGACCCCCAAGATATTTCCAAAGAGAACCTGTTAAAGGCAGAAGACGGAAAAGGAAGCGAAGAAGGTGAAGATGAGGCAGTAGACAAGACAGAAATCATTCCTGGAGGGGATGAAAGCGGGGGTGACAGTGGTGACAAAAGTAATATGGACCCCGGTGAAGACTATGGAGGTAGGCAAAAAGTAGGGTTATTCTTAGGTCCTGCTCTGTTTTTGCTATTTTTATTAATTCCTACTCCGGCAGGTATGAGCCCAGAAGCTCAGAGAGTTCTTGCTGGAACTGCCTGGGTAGCTTGCTGGTGGATTACTGAAGCCATCCCCATTCCAGCGACATCTTTGCTTCCGGTGGTGTTATTTCCTTTAACCGGAGCACTTGCTGCAGGGGATGCTATGGCTCCTTATGCCAACCCGAATGTTTTCTTGTTTTTAGGTGGTTTTACCATTGCCGTTTGTATGGAAAGGTGGAACCTTCACAGGAGAATAGCACTAATGATTATTAATTTTGTAGGCACCAGCCCTGTGAGGTTGATTTTAGGGTTTATGGTAGCCACTGCATTTTTGTCTATGTGGATATCAAACACAGCTACAACGATGATGATGATGCCCATAGGACTAGCTGTAATTGTCAAAGTCGCCGATATAGTCCAAAAGCAAGGTGTTAAAGGAGTTGATGTAAGGCAAGGCCACTTTAATTTCGGTACTTGCTTAATGCTCTCCATAGGTTATGCTGCCTCTATAGGTGGGGTGGCGACTTTGATCGGAACACCGCCAAACATAGTGTTTGCAGGGGTTGCAGATGAAATGTTTGGACAGACCATCGCCTTTGACCAGTGGTTTGCTTATGGCCTGCCCCTATCCATTGTATTTTTGGTTATAGCATGGCTGTATATGACAAGGATTGCTTATCCTCCGGAGATGAAAGAGATCCCTGGAGGGCAGGAAGTAATTCAAAACGAATTAAAAGAAATGGGACCTATGACTAATCCAGAGAAAAAAGTAGCTATAGTTTTCTTATGTGTGGCAGTAGCCTGGATTAGCCGTTCCTTTATTTTAGAGGACATTTTCCCCATGATACATGATTCTGTTATCGGTATTTTGGGCGCCGTTATTACTTTCTTGATTCCCGTTGATATTAAGAGAGGAGAGTTCTTAAATAGTTGGGGTAATGCCTTGAGAGTACCCTGGGGGATCTTGCTGCTATTCGGTGGAGGCTTATCCATCGCTGCCGGATTTCAAGAAACCGGCCTTGCCACTTGGATCGGTGAAAGACTTGGAATATTAGAAGGAACCGCCATGATCTTTATCATGCTCGGAGTAGTTGCACTGGTCATATTCTTGACGGAAATTACTTCGAATACCGCTACTACTTCCATGATGATGCCCATTATGGCTTCCATGGCTGCCGCTATGGCAATTCATCCATATGCTCTTATGATCCCTGCAGCTACAGCTGCATCTTATGCATACATGTTGCCTGTGGCTACACCTCCTAATGCCGTTGTCTTTGGTAGTGGATATATTACTATCCCGCAAATGGCAAAAGCGGGCATTTGGTTGAACATTGCGGCCATCATAGCGATAACCCTGTTGGCTTACTTTTACTTACCATTTATCTGGGGCATCGATGTAACAACCTTCCCTGCTGGTTGGTAAGGTCTAGCTTGTACACATAAAAAAAGGCAGCTTTTTGCTGCCTTTTTTTATGATGATTTAAAACTTGCCAAGAGGCGATTATTATAATGTTTTAAAAATCTGGCAGGAAAACTGGTTGTAAAAATAGAATATATATCTTTGGCTGGTAATGAAGCTATTTTAATATTTTACTATAATCATGAATATGGTGTTAGAAACAGGCTAGTTCAAATATTTTCATTTCTGGATTTATAAAGGCCTGATTATAACTTATAAAGACTGGAAAGGTAGACTGACCAGTAAAGTTAAAGTTTATTTTCTTACTAAAAGGTAAAATTTCAGTTCAGTGAATTTATAATTATCCAAAGGAGGTATTAGAAAAATGGCAGAAAGGGCATATTTTTTGATCAAGCTAGAGGATGGTAACGAGCAGGAAGAATTTGTAGAAAAAGTACTAAGCATGAAAGAGGAACAAGGAGAGGTGGAATCCATTGATCCTGTCATAGGAGAATATGACTTTGTAACTGCAATAGAATCAGAACTTGGACCAGAGGAAATAGAAGAGAACTTAAAAAACAACTTTTCTGAAATCAAGGAAATCACAACTTTAAAAGTTGTGGGTTTGGAAAGGAAAGTTAAATCTTCAGAAGAAAAGCTTAGAGAAATGATGGCGGAGTAAGTAAACAAAAGGAGGGTATAATCACATGACAAAGACGGTAATAAAACCTGCAGAAATGGTTAAGAAACTAGAAGAGATAGTTAAAGACCATGGTAAAATGCGGGGAGCGGCAATCCCCATTCTTCAGAGCGTTCAAGAGGAATTTGGCTTTGTCCCTAAAGAGCTTGTTCCTCGCTTGTCAGCTTTGACTGGGATATCCCAGAGCGATCTCTACAGCATTTTGACCTTTTACTCCCAATTTAGATTTGAACCCCTGGGAGAAAATTATATCCAGGTCTGCCACGGGACAGCATGTCACTTGGCTGGTGCAGAAGAGATCACCAATGCTCTCAAAAGAGAGTTTGGGATCGAAGAAGGCGGTACCACCAGTCCTGACAAGAAGTTTACCGTAGAAAAGGTGGCCTGCATAGGCTGTTGCAGCTTGGCTCCCGTTATGAATATGAACGAAGAAACCCTGGGCCGCTTAAGCCCTGAATCAGCAGTCAAAGGTGCCAAGGAAAATGCCAGGGGAGGTGAAGAGTAAATGAGTAAGTTCCAAATAAAGGTAGGATCTGCTAGCTGTGGGATAGCTGCTGGTGCAAATAAAATGTATTCCTACCTGGAAGAAAAACTTCAGGACCAGGACGTGGATATTTCGATAACGGGTTGTATAGGTATGTGCTTTGATGAGCCTTTGATTGAGATCAAAGATGATAAGGGTACTTTCTTATATGGTGGAATAGACACTGAGAAGAAAGCTGACAGGCTCATAGATGAACACATAAAAGAGAAAACGCCCGTTGAAGATTTAGTCGTTTATTCTGATGAAATAGTGACAGAAGACGAGGATTATCTCAACAAACAGAAAAGAATTTTGCTTCGTAACAGTGGTGAGATAGATCCGGAAAGTATAGAGAGTTATGAAAAAGTGGGCGGTTACGACGGGATAAAAAAGGTTTTAGATGGCATGAGCGCTGATGATGTCATAAATGAGGTAAAAGAGGCAGGGTTAAGAGGCCGTGGAGGTGCTGGGTTCCCAACCCACATGAAATGGAACTTTACCAAGATAGAGGACAACTACCCCAAGTATGTGGTCTGCAATGCTGATGAAGGGGACCCCGGGGCATTTATGGATAGAAGTGTTCTGGAAGGAGATCCCCACAGTCTCTTGGAAGGTATGATCATCGCCGGTTATGCTATTGGTGCCAATGAAGGATACATTTACATCAGGGCAGAGTATCCACTGGCAGTTAAGAGATTAAATATTGCCATAGAACATGCTAAAGAAAAAGGTTATTTGGGCAAAGACATTCTAGGATCTGGATTTGACTTTGAGATCTATATCAGAGAAGGTGCAGGAGCTTTTGTCTGCGGTGAGGAAACCGCCCTCCTAGCAAGCATAGAAGGTAAGAGGGGTTCACCTACATTTAAACCTCCTTTCCCAGCTCAAAAAGGACTGTGGAAACAGCCTACTTGTATCAATAACGTGGAAACTTTGGCCAACGTGCCTAGAATATTTACCGATGGAGCAAAAGCCTATAGTGACCTTGGTACTGAAGGCAGCAAAGGGACCAAGGTGTTTGCTTTGGCCGGAAAGGTAAAAAGAGGTGGATTGATTGAGGTCCCCATGGGAGTTACCATCAAGGACATAGTTTATGACATTGGTGGAGGAATTGCCTCAGACAAGGAGTTCAAAGCTGTACAGATCGGAGGTCCTTCGGGAGGATGTATCCCTGCAAGTCTTCAGGATACTCCCATTGATTATGATTCTTTGACTGAACTTGGTGCAATCATGGGTTCGGGAGGTCTACTTGTTACCGATGAAGACACCTGCATGGTGGATGTTGCTAGATTCTTCTTGGACTTTACAGCGGAAGAATCCTGTGGTAAATGCACCTTCTGTAGGATCGGAACCCACCAGATGTTGAATATTTTAGACAAGATAACAGAAGGAGAGGGCAAGGAAGAAGACCTTGATGAATTGGAGAAGTTAGGCAAGCAGATAAGCGCTGGGTCTCTATGCGGTCTGGGTCAAACAGCTCCAAACCCTGTTCTTACCACGATAAAGTACTTTAGAAATGAATACGAAGCTCATGTAAACGAGAAAAGATGCCCGGCCAAGAAATGCAAGGCCTTGATCGTTTATAATATCGATGAAGAAAACTGCACCGGATGTACTCGCTGCAAGAAAGTATGTCCTACTGATGCCATCTCAGGGGAAAAGAAAGAACTTCATGTTATAGATACCGCAGAATGCATCAAGTGCGGGCTTTGCATTAGTTCCTGCAAGTTTGATGCTATAGAGGCGTTGTCCGGTGAAGAAGAACTTCAAAAGATTAGCGAAGGAGGGGAGAGTTAATGACAGCTGCTGTAAAACTTACAATAGATGGAAAAGAAATCAGCGTTCCAAAGGGTAGCACGGTTTTGGAAGCTTCTAACCAAATGGGCTTGGACATTCCAACCCTTTGCTATGACCCTCGTCTAGAGCCTTTTGGAGCCTGTAGAATGTGCTTTGTAGAAGTTGAAGGTGCCAGAAAGCCCCTCACTGCATGTTCCACCATGGCCGAGGATGGAATGGTGGTAAAGACCAATTCTGAAGTTATTGATGAGATCAGAAAATCCGCCCTTGAACTTTTACTGTCAAATCACTATGGAGATTGCAGCCCTCCCTGTAATATGGAATGCCCTGCCGGGGTTGATGTTCAGGGCTTCATCGCCTATATAGCCGATGGACAGTACAGAAAAGCTGCAGAAGTGGTAAGGGAAAACATGCCTTTCCCTTCCTCCGTAGGAAGAGTTTGCCCTGCATTTTGCGAAGATGAATGTAGGAGGCAGTTGGTGGAAGAGTCCATATCAATCTGTACCCTACACAGATATGCCGGTGACTGTGATATGGAGGCTCAAGATGACAACCTGCCAGAGGTCAAACCTGATACTGGCAAAAAGGTCGCTATAGTCGGTGGAGGGCCTGCAGGCTTGACTGGAGCATATTTTCTACGCCAGCAAGGCCACCAGGTGATGATCTTTGAAAGAGAAGAAGAACTGGGTGGATTTATGCGCTATGGGATTCCCAGGTACAGACTGCCCAAAAAAGATGTCCTAGATAAAGAGATCGACCATATCCTTAAACTCGGCGTTGACTACAAAACAGGTGTAGTTCTGGGTAAAGACTTTACCATTGAATCTTTGAAGAAGGAATACGATGCAGTGTTCGTAGGAATCGGGGCTCAGATGAACAGAGAGCTTGACCTTCAATGCGGTGATATTCCCGGATTCTACTCCGGAGTGGAATTTTTGAGGGACATCGCTTACGGCAAAGAAATAGATCTTGGCAAAAAGGTAGCCGTAGTCGGTGGTGGAAACACCGCCATGGACGCAGCCAGGACAGCTGTGAGACTTGGTGCCGATGTAACTGTTGTATATCGCCGTACGAGAAATGAAATGCCGGCTGAAGAGATAGAAATAGTGGAAGCAGAAGAGGAAGGGGTCAAGTTCAGATACTTGACCAATCCGAAACAGATAATCGGGGAAAGCTGTGCTGAACAGCTTGAGTGCATTGAGATGAAGTTGGGCGAGCCCGACGACAGTGGTAGAAGAAGGCCGGTGCCCGTAGAAGGTTCTGACTTTACAATAAATGTAGATTCTGTAATCTTAGCTGTTGGCCAGGAAGTGGAATCCGATGGTTTGACAGCCTGCGGTAGTATCGAAACGGACAAATGGGACAGCGTTGATGCCTGTGAAGAAACCATGAAAACAAGTGCCGAAGGGGTTTTTGCTGCAGGTGACTGTGTAACTGGACCTGCAACTGTCGTGGAGGCTATTGGTCAGGGTAAACAAGCTGCCCTTTCCATAGATAAACACTTGAAGGGAGAGCCTGTGGAGACGACTAAAACTTATAATATCTCCAAAGGTAAAAAGGAAGAACTCGATCCTGTAGAATTTGAGGAGTATGAAAATCAGGAGAAAGCTCATCCAGAGGAGTTAGATGCTGAGGAAAGAAAAACCCATTTTGAAGAATTCAATAAAGGCTTTGAAGAGTTTCAGGCCAGAAAAGAGACAGTGAGATGCCTATCCTGCGGGTGTGAAGATGTATACGATTGCAGATTAAGAGAGCTTGCCACTCGTTACGGGGTAGAAGATGACAAGATAACCAAACTGATGCAAAACCAGGTTCATCCCATCATCGATGATCATGACTACGTCAAGCGAGATCCAAACAAGTGCGTGCTGTGCGGCAATTGTGTCAGGATTTGCGAAGAAGTCACGGGGGTATCCGCCCTGGGAATGATAAACAGAGGACTTGAAACAACCGTGATGCCCTCCATTGAGCTTCCTTTGGAGCAGACAGATTGTGTCTCCTGTGGTCAGTGTATAAGCTGCTGTCCAACAGGTGCTCTGCTTTCCAAAGTAAATCTTGAAAAACCAGGGCCCTTTAAGACAGAAGCTGTGGATTCAATCTGCCCCCACTGTGGTGTTGGCTGTAATATAGAACTACACAGGGCGGGAAAAGGTATAGCTGAAGTCAGAGCTAAGAAGGATTTTAACGGCGCTCCAAATAATGGCAACCTGTGTAAGAGCGGCTCCTTTGAGCTGTCCCAGTGGGATGAGGAAAAAAGGGTAGCGAAGCCTTGTATCAAATCAGGAAACGACTTGAAAGAAACGGAAATGGATGAAGCTGTGGCAAAAGCAGTAGAGAAATTGAAGAAAATAGTTTCTGAAAGTGGAAAGGATTCTACGGCTGTACTTGTGTCACCCAAGCTTACCCTAGAAGAGGCCTCTGCTGCCAAAAAACTTGCAGAAGATGTGATTGGAACCGACAAAATTGTGACTACAGATCCTGTAGTTACTAATACCAATGAGGTTTTGGGCAATAGTGCCATTAAAGACTACGATGTAGTCGATGAGAGCGATTTTATCCTGCTGTACAATGTGGATGTGGATACGGATTATCCCGTGGCAGATATCAGAATCAGAACCGCAATAAACAAAAACGAAACAAAAGCCCTTGCTGTAAATAACAAGCCCTTAAGACTTGATAAGGATATCGCTAACTCCATCAGGTTAGCTCCATCAAAAGGTAAGGTGTTCTTGGAACTGCTGCAAGAACTAAAAGGGGCAGATAAAGAGAAGATAATTGAGAAGGTATTAGAAGGGGCTGAAAAATTAAATCTAAACCCAGCTAAACTTTGGAAGGCTGTGCAAGGGTATCTTGAGGCTGATAACCCTGTTGTGGTTTTGGATGGAGCAAAAATAACCAAGGAAGAGCTAGACTTGATAGAAAAGGATAGCATGTTGCTACTACAGCCCAGTGGCAACACTCTTGGCTTTATGAAATCAGGAATAAAATCAACTGTTAAGGACTGCATGGAGATAATAGACGAAGCTAAAAGCGGCAAACTAAAAGGCATGGTGATCCTTGGAGCTGAAGAAGACCTACCAGGACAAATAATGGAGCATAAAGATGTATGCAAAGTGGTAATAACTCCGGTTCTGGGTGAAAATATCGAAAAAGCCGATGTTATACTTCCGGGTGCAGCCCATCCTGAAAAGAGAGGAACCATGATCAACTCAGAAGGCAAAAAGCAAAAGCTATTATGCGCCCTTGACCCAATTTCGGGACTTGAAACCTGGGAGGTTGTAAACCAGTTGGCCGGAAAACTAGATAAAGAAATAGTCTCAGATTTTGAATCCCTTGCCAAGGAAGCGGAAAAACTATAATAAATCTGGTTTAAATTTAATTTACGGATTTACCTTGGATGTTGCCCTTTAAGGATGTTATCTTTAATGGAAAAGCCCGCCTAATTTAAGCTTGAGTTGGCGGGCTTTTCTACATTATATCGGGAGGTTTCACTATGGGCGATCTCTATTTTTACCTGCTGTTTTTGATTTTGATGAAAGTGACCTCAGCTATTGGAGCGGCTTTCAGGTTCACAAACTATAGATTAGCATATTTTTTTGTCAGCTTGTCTTTTTTGTTTTTTGTTATAATCCTTTTGAGGATCTTTAGCATTTTGGGAACGTAGAAGTGTAAACTATTTATTATCACCATTAATATTTTATCTGGCCTGAATTATAATCAAGACTGGGAGGGGTATTTTTGGAACTAGAAGCTATTGGTATAATACACAGTCCTTACAAAGAAGTGGGAGATGCACCTACACAGGGGTATTTATCAGAAGAAGACTTTGAAATTGAAATTTACCCGGAATTTTTACCAGGGTTAAAAGAGATTGAAAACCTTAGCCACCTGGTTGTTCTTTACTGGGGACATAAATCTAAGCGGGACTTACTCCAAACAAAAACACCCCATGGCCCTGAAATTAAAGGGGTTTTTGCCTGCCGGTCTCCAAATCGTCCTAATCCTGTTGCCCTGTGTGTTGTAGAGCTTATAAAGATAGAAGAAAATCGCTTGATTGTAAGGGGGCTTGACGCCTTAGACGGGTCTTTTCTTATCGATATCAAACCCTATTTAAACAGGAAAGATGGCATTTAATAATCTGAGGTTTTAAAATTAAATCTAAAGAAAGGTTGAAAGCCCGTGTCCTTAGTTGCTATTTGTGGTCTTGATAAAACTGTATCCAATACCGTCGAAGAGGCCTTTGAAAGTGCCGGTTTGTTTAAGCATATCAAAAGAGGTCAAAAAGTACTGATTAAGCCCAATCTTGTAGCCGTTCCCCCTGTAGAGCCGGGGGGAGGAGTGACCATGGCTGAAGTCAGTGAAGGGGTTGCCCTCCTGGTAGAAAAGGCAGGGGCAAAAGCCATTATCGCCGACTCTTCTGCTGTTGGGGTAAGAACCGAAGACGTCATCCAGACTACAGGTTATCTGGAGTTGAGAAATAAAGGATATGAAGTAAGAGACCTTAAAGAAGACAAAACAATAGACTTCAATGGTTTCGAATCATATGAGACGATAAATGAAGTGGATGTGATTATATCTTTGCCGGTGATGAAGACCCATGATCAGTTGGAAGTAAGTCTGGGCATGAAAAATCTAAAAGGTTTACTCTCTGATGGGGAAAAAAAGAATTTTCATAATAAATATGACCTGGCAAAGGCTTTAATTAGCTTCATTAGCAACTTGATGAAAAAGAAAAAAATGCTATCTGTAATGGACGGGATTGTAGCCTTAGAAGGAAGGGGACCGGTCTTTGGAACCCCTGTAGAGATGGGATATATTTTGGCCAGTGAAGATCTGGTGGCCCTAGATTTGATTGCAGCCAAAATGATGGGAGTGCCTTGGGAATTATTGAGGATAGAAACTGAAGGGGTTAAGTCGTTGTCACAATCCACCTTTGGGCGAAGGGATGATCTTGACTTGGACAAAATAAAGATAACCGGTGCTATAAATCATGTAGATGAAATTCCTGTCAGAACTTTTGACAGAAATAAAGAAGTGGAGATAAATGCAAATGAATTTGCCCTAAACTTTTCAGACAGGACTTGTACAGGCTGCAAGAACACGGTCCTTAGCTGTTTAGAAACCATGAAAGAAAATGGGAAAGAGGTATTACTGGAAGGTAAGAAGATATTTGCCGGAGGTAGTTTGACCGAGTTCAAGGAACTCAAGGAACTCAAGAATGGATTTAATGAAATAAAAAACTTTTCAAAAGCTAATGAGCAAAAAATCTACTTGGTAGGGTTTTGTTTGACCAACTCCTTGAGGTGTGAGCTAAATCATGGAATAGCAAAAAAAGCTGTGTTAATAGATGGTTGCCCACCAGAAAACAACCGGGTTATGAAAAGCCTTGAGCAGAAGGTCATAGACATATAAAGATATATATTTTTAAAGATATTTAAAAGTTGACAAGAAATTTTGACTTTCACCTAAGGTTAGTTGTAATATATTATTGGACTGTATTTTGTAATGCCGTAAAAATTTTATAGGGGGTTATATGATGGCAAGAAAGATAACTGCGCCTAGGGGGGTTGAGATCTCCTGCAAAGGCTGGCAGCAAGAAGCAGCCAAAAGGATGATGATGAACAATCTTGACCCCGAAGTTGCAGAAAAACCTGACGAGCTTGTGGTTTATGGCGGCAGTGGTAGAGCTGCTAGAAACTGGGATGCTTTTGATTCAATCGTCAAAGCCCTAGAAAGCTTAGAGGATGATGAGAGCTTACTTGTTCAATCAGGAAAGCCGGTAGGTATTTTTAAAACCCATCCAGATGCTCCCAGGGTTCTTATATCAAATTCCATGCTGGTACCGGCCTGGGCTAACTGGGAAAAATTTAGGGAGTACGAAAGACAAGGCCTAACTATGTATGGACAGATGACAGCCGGGAGCTGGATCTACATAGGAACCCAGGGTATACTCCAGGGGACTTATGAGACCTTTGGTGCTGCGGCTTCCATGCACTACAATTCAGATTTAAAAGGTAAGTTGATTTTGACAGCAGGACTTGGCGGCATGGGAGGAGCTCAACCTCTGGCGGTAACCATGAACAACGGAGTTGTAATAGCAGTTGAAGTGGATGAGGACAGGATCAAGAGAAGGATAGAGCACAATTACTGCGATGTCATGGCAGATGATCTCGATGATGCTCTAGACAAAGCTGACAAGGCGATCCAAGAACAAAAACCCCTTTCCATCGCGCTGTTGGGTAATGCTGCCGAGGTATATCCAGAACTGGTAAGGCGGGGACGAATTCCCGATATGGTCACAGATCAAACTTCAGCCCACGATACTCTTGAAGGTTATGTCCCGGCCAAAATGAGTTTAAATGATGCAAAAGAACTGAGACAGAAGGATCCGGAAAAATACATGGAACTTGCCAGGGACAGTATAGTAGAGCATGTAAAAGCTATGGTCGAGTTGCAAAAGAAAGGAGCCATTGCCTTTGACTATGGAAATAACATTCGCCAGGAAGCGTATAATCACGGCTATGGTGACGCCTTTTCCTTCCCAGGCTTTATCCCTGCCTATATAAGACCTCAGTTCTGTGAAGGCAAAGGACCATTTCGCTGGGTTGCCCTCTCGGGGGATCCAGAAGACATCTACCGGACAGATCAATTGATTTTGGATGAATTCTCCCACAATGATCACCTGTGCCGCTGGATCAAAATGGCCCAGGATCAGGTTAAGTTTCAGGGGCTTCCCTCTAGGATCTGCTGGCTAGGATATGGCGAGAGGGCTCACTTTGGCAAGAAGATCAATGAGCTGGTCAAAAAAGGCGAGATCAAAGCTCCGATAGTGATCGGAAGGGATCACCTGGACTGTGGCTCAGTGGCCTCTCCCAACAGGGAAACAGAAAGCATGAAGGACGGAAGCGATGCAATTGGGGACTGGCCTATATTGAATGCCCTGTTAAACACTTCAGCCGGAGCTACTTGGGTATCGGTGCACCACGGTGGAGGCGTTGGAATTGGTTACTCCCTTCATGCCGGAATGGTTGTAGTAGCTGATGGTACCGAAGAGGCGGCTAAGCGCCTGGATAGGGTTCTAACTACAGATCCCGGAACCGGTGTGATGCGTCATGTCGATGCAGGATATGAAGAAGCTGAAAAGACAGCTAGAGAAAAAGGGGTAAACATTCCTTCTCTGTGGGAATAAAACTTAAGAATAAGATTTTTGAGAATAAGACTCTTACTTGAATATTTTATACCAATAATGGATTGCTCCTGGTGCTGCTGCCGGGTGTATTAAATTTGGCCTTTGATTGGATACAGCCTGCATCCAACCTGTACATCGATGCGCCTGTATCCTGATATGAAGCAAAACAAGTTTAACCAAGTTCGTATTTGATCCCCAATCTTACGAGCTGCCAAACAGTACCAAGGATAACCAAGGATGGCCGGGCAGCAGCATCAGAAGAGCAAAAGACTTGACTTAAAAAACAAAAAAAATCCAGGGTGAAGACCCTTAAGTATTGTAAAATTGCAATCAAAACGAAGGAGGGAAAAGAATGCTCTCGAATGAAAACTTAACGGAATTTACCAACCAGGTGGCAAGTGATAGCCCGGCTCCTGGAGGAGGTAGTGTAGCTGCATTATCCGGCAGCCTGTCTGCGGGGCTTCTGGTTATGTTCTGCCAGCTCACTGTGGGGAAGGAAAAATTTTCTCATGTAGAAGCTGAGGTAAAGCAGGTTTGTGAAGAAGCAGAAGAACTCAAGGACTTTTTCTTAAAAGCCATTGATAGGGATACCGAAGCCTTTAATGAGGTGATGAAAGCCTTCAAACTGCCCAAAAACACCGAGAAAGAAAAACAAGAGCGAAAAGAGGCTATCCAGGCAGGTTTCAAAGAAGCAGCTTCAGTACCCTTTGAGATGGCCGAGTCATCTTTGAAAGTGATGGAAAAGGCCAGGGATGTGGTAGCCAAAGGGAACCCAAACGCCATAACCGATTTAGGAGTATGTGCTGACATGGCTCTGTCGGCATTTAGAGGAGCCAAAAAAAATGTCAGGATAAACCTGGGCAGTATAAAAGATGAAGGATTTGTGAAGGAACATGAAGAAAAACTAGAGGAGTTAGAAAGGGAAATAGAAGTTTTATATGAGGAGATCAATGATAAAGTAGAGAGCGAGCTTTAGCTAAGATATAGCTAAGAGATAGCTAAAACAATAGTCATGTATAGTCATATATGGAAAAAAGATGAACCAAAAATTTCAACTCCAAGGAGGTTTGATTTTATGGCTTTGATTGAATGTGTGCCCAACTACAGTGAAGGTAGAGACGAGAAAGTGATTGAGAAGATAGCTTTTCATTTCAAGGGCAAGGAGGGAATAAAATTTCTCGACTGTGCTCCGGATGAAGATCACAATCGCACCGTGATAACGGTGGTGGGAGAACCAGAGCAGTTAAAAGAAGCCGTCTTGGGTTCTGTCAAAACAGCAATGGAAGAGATCGATATGACACAGCACACGGGAGAACACCCCAGAATGGGTGCAGCCGATGTCATTCCTTTTACTCCTGTCAAAGACATCACCATGGATGAATGTATTGAACTTGCTAAGGAAATAGGAGAGCAACTGGGAAAAGAGTTTGAGATTCCGGTATTTTTGTATGAAGATGCAGCTACTGTTAAAGAGAGAAAAAACCTTGCTAAAGTTAGAAAAGGTGAATACGAAGGGGTTAAAAAGAGGATCGATGAAGAAGGTGAAAAGCCCGACTACGGCCCTGCCAAAATGAACGATAAAGCAGGAGCTACAGCAGTAGGGGCTAGAAAACCCCTGGTGGCCTATAATGTCAACCTTGATACCCCCGATGTGGAAATTGCCAAGCAGATCGCCAAAAATATCAGAGAAAACAGTGGCGGCCTGCAAAATGTCAAGGCCCTGGGTGTTTACTTAGAAGAGCGAAATGTTGCCCAGGTCACCATGAACCTGGTGGATGTGGAGAAAACTCCAATATACAGGGTGCAGGAGTTAATCAAGGTGGAAGCTGCAAAGTTTGGGGTAAAGATTACCGATTGTGAGATAGTGGGTCTTACCCCAGCAGAAGCGTTGATCGATGTGGCCCGTTACTACCTGCAGTTGGATGGCTTTGACTCCGAGCAGGTGCTGGAAAACAGGCTTTTAGAATAAGATAAATAAAATCGTTACAATTCATCTTATGATTAAAATCACGAGTATTCTTGCAACAATTATAAATCTTAATAAAGTCTTGTGATTCAAATACTCCAAACCGGAGGTGTAGCAATGGAACCTTGTGACCTGCTCATAATTAATGCTTCCGAGCTGGTAACGGTAAAAGGTGCTAGTAGTAAGCCCAAGACAAGAGAAGAGTTAGAAGAAATCGGGATCATAGAAAATGGCGCCCTGGCGGCGACTGATGAAAAGATAACCTGTGTGGGAACTACAGAAGATGTTCTTAGAGAAGTGGAGACAGATCAATATACAGAAGTCATAGATGCAAGAGGCAAAACAGTCCTTCCAGGTCTTGTGGACCCCCATACTCACATAGTATTTGGGTCCACTAGAGAAAAAGAACTTGGCCTCAGGCTTCAAGGCGCAGATTATTTGGAAATATTAAAGGCGGGAGGTGGAATTTTAGGTACTGTTGAATCCACCAGAAATGCCCAAGATGAGGAGTTATTTTATTCTGCCAAAGGGCGCTTAGACACTTTTTTAGAACACGGTGTAACTACCATAGAAACAAAAAGCGGTTATGGACTTACCTTGAAGGATGAAGTAAGACAATTAAAAACAGCTAAGATGCTGGATAAGATTCACTCAGTGGATATAGTGACGACTTTTCTAGGAGCCCACGCAATTCCCAAAGAATACAAAGAGGACCCGGACAAATATGTTGATATAGTAATCAAAGAGATGCTTCCAAAGGTAAAAGAAGAAAACCTGGCGGAATTTTGCGATGTCTTCTGTGAAGAAGCTGTCTTCAATGTAGAACAATCGGAAAGGATTCTTGAAGAAGCTAAAAAAATGGGCTTTGGCATCAAGATGCATGCCGATGAAATAGTTCCCCTTGGAGGTGCAGAACTTGCGGCCAAGCTTGGGGCTACATCTGCCGATCACCTGTTGAAGGTTAGCGACCAGGGGATCAAGGGCATGGCAGAAGCAGGTGTTATAGGAGTACTGCTTCCTGGAACCGCCTTTTTCTTGATGTCTAAGGAATATGCCAGGGGGAGAGATATGATCGAAGCAGGAGTGCCCATCTCTTTATCCACCGATAGAAACCCCGGCTCCTCTCCTACTGAAGCTGTAAACCTGATTTTGACCTTGGCTTGTTTGAAGATGAAGCTGTCTGTAAAAGAAGCGATCTCAGCTTTTACTATCAACGCTGCCCATGCTATCAACCGGGCTGAAGAGATCGGCAGCTTAGAAGTTGGCAAGCAGGCGGACATAGTAATATTTAACGCACCAAATCACGAATATCTTCCCTACCATTACGGGATAAATCATGTGGAAAAAGTGATCAAAAAAGGCGATCTGGTGATAGAGTAAGTGAAGTGACTAGTTGAAGCCTTTAGGCTTCAACTAGTTCTTCACACACTTTTACTGCTCCACTTCCATCAGATGCATAACCGCCTGCACCAATCTTGTCAGCAAAGTCTTGGGTTACAGGTGCTCCCCCAACTATAGCTCTAACATTGATTCTGGTGCAAAAACCCTTTTAAAGAACCAAATAATTGCTAAAACTCGAAGGTAACAACCACCTCGTTCTAGAACTCATGCATAAGGGAGGATACTGTTACAGGGGGCTTTTGCCTACTCATAACGAGGTGGGATCTAAAACCTTTAAATCATTGAAATTACTGGTTTCAATACCAGTCTTTTCTTGTTATTATAGAGAGGTAGAAAGTTTAATCAAAGCTAGAGAAGAAAACAAAAGTGTAGCTAAGTAAACCTTGGGAGGAATATTAATGGATTTACTGGTTAGTTCTTGGAACTTTGCTATTGGTTATACTGATAAGATTATTGAATATACTTACAATCACTTCACCCTTCTTTTGACTGTTATAGCAATATCAATTGTTATGTGGGTCAGCGTTGGTATAATTATAAATCGATATGAAAGACTCGCCGGGCCTGTCATAGGCCTTGGCAACCTGCTTTTTTGTGTGCCAAGTATCTCATTTTTCGGAATATTTATAACAATACCAGCTCTTGGACTGGGGCGAACATCTGCAACTTTGGCACTTGTGATCTATTCAATGATGCCGCTTGTAAGAAATGTATACAGAGGTCTCAAGTCAGTTGACAAATCTGTATTAGAGGTTGGTGAAGGGATGGGAATGTCTAAATATCAGATTATGACAAAGATACAGCTGCCAATTGCACTCCCGGTTATATTTGCCGGGGTAAGGGTGACGGTTGTAATGGTGACAGGTATTGCCACTATGGCGACATATATTGGTGAAAGAAATCTAGGACGGCTTTTACACCACGGGATTGCCCGTTCCAATGCTGAGATGATTATAACAGGTGCAGTTATCGTATCGATTATTGCCCTACTCCTGGATTACATCTTTGGAAAAATTGAAGAGAAGCTGACTCCGCCGGGACTTCGCTATCGCAGCTAATTTGGACTTAAGGAGATGTTTTCCTTTGATTAATCTTGAAGAAGTTACCAAAATTTATCCGGGCACGACAGAGCCCGCTGTTGACAAAGTGTCGCTCAAAATAGAAAAAGGAAATATATGTGTGTTTGTAGGGCCCTCTGGTTGTGGCAAATCTACCATTCTTAGAATGATAAACCACTTAGTAGAACCTACGTCAGGAAACATATACATAGAAGGAAAAAGAGCTATTGAATATGACATTAACGAGCTAAGAAGAAATATTGGCTATGTCATTCAGCAGGTAGGTCTTTTACCGCACAAAACCATATACGACAATGTTGCTCTGGTTCCTCGCCTGCAAAAATGGTCCGAGGGGGATATTAAAAACAAGGTCTATGAATTAATGGAAATGATAGGGCTTAACCCCGAAGAGGTGAATCATAAGTATCCTTATCAGCTTAGTGGAGGACAGATGCAGAGGGTAGGAGTTGCAAGGGCAATGGCAGCTAACCCTGAGATCATGTTGATGGATGAGCCCTTTGGTGCAGTTGACCCTATTATCAGAAGTAAGCTTCAGGATGAATTTTTAAAGCTGCAGCAGGAGCTAAAAAAGACAATTTGTTTTGTAACCCATGATATAGAAGAAGCCATCAAGATGGGTGATTATATTGTTATCCTAAATGAAGGGCAGGTGGTACAGGTGGGAAATCCCATGGAGGTCTTATCAGCACCGGCAAATGATTTTGTCAAAGACCTTCTAGGAGAAGACAGGGGCGTTAAGATACTTGACTTAACCAAGTCAGAACAGCTAATGATTACTGATCTATCAATGTTAGAAGACGCAAAGAAAAATGATGCTTATATAGACGGGATAAAGCCAGTAAAGGCTGCCCTTGAAGTTATGATGAGTAGGGACTCAGATGTAGTAGCAGTGCTTCGTAAGAATGAAGTAGTAGGGCTACTTAAATGGCAGCATGTCAAAGCCCATGTCAGTGATGTCAGCGGGGGGGATGAATAGATGTTTGACTGGAATCTATTTGTCGATGCTTTGATACACCAATCGCCTCCTCATATGTTAGACCATATACTGTTGGTGTTGATACCTCTGGGCATTGCAATAACTGTAGGCTGCTCTATAGGTATATTGCTAACAAGGCCTAAGTTTAGATGGCTTAGCCCACAGGTGATGTCAATTCTAAACGCAGGGCAGTGTATTCCACCCCTTGCGGTAATTGCAATCTTTTTACCATTCTTGGGCATTGGTTGGGGACCTGCGGTTATGGCACTTACTATCTACTGCCTTCTGCCTATCACAAGAAATACTATTGCAGGCCTCGATGGAGTATCAGATGAGGTGAAAGAGTCTGCTAAAGGGATGGGGATGAGCAATAAAGAAGTCTTTTGGAAGATAGAAGTGCCACTTAGCCTGCCTGTTGTTTTAGCTGGTGTTAAGACTTCTACTGTATTAGTGGTAGGAACAGCTGTCCTGGCTTCTCTTGTAGGGGCAGGTGGTATGGGCATTGTAATATTTGCCGGAATTGATTTCTTCCAGCAGGAGCTAATTTTGGCAGGGACCCTTATTATTGGAGCAATCGCTATATTTATAGAACGGATTATAACCTTAATAGAAAGAATATTTGTACCAAAACATCTAAGATAAAATTAATTAGGTTTATTTTTAAAAAGTTTCAAAACTTATTATACGAGGGGGACTAATTTATGAAAACCATAAGAGTTTTGGCTGCAATGGCCTTAACTATCCTATTTACTTTTTCAATGGTTGGATGTGGAGGAGATGCAGATTATGATCAGGTTGAATTTGTATCTGCATCTGAGTTTCAACAAAGAGAAGATGGACTTCCAAATTTAGAAGAAACATATGATGTAGACTGGCCAGATGAGGATAAGGTAATAGTGGAGCTTGGTCTATCTTATGAAGCAGTTGGAGAAGGAGAAGCTGACGTAGGGCCCGGGAATGCTACAGAAGGTAGAATAGCTGCTTTTGATCTACATGTACTTGAAGATGACAAGGGAGCATATCCTGCTTACAACCCTGCACCGGTTGTAAGGGGAGAAATAATGGAGGAATACCCTGAACTAGAAGAACAGTTTAGAAACGTCTCCGAAAGACTTAATATGGAGACTTTGCAGGAGCTAAACAAGGAGATCACGGTGGAAGATAGACAGCCAGAAGATGTAGCAGAAGAATGGCTTTTGGATGAAGGGCTTATTGACGATGAAACCCCGGAAGTTGATCCTGACAAGGAAGATACTCCTATTGTTGTAAGCGGTAAGACTTTCCCTGAAGCACTATTTTTTGGGTCATTGACAGCATATTACTTAGAAGATCTTGGCTACGATGTAGTTGATGAAACAGGTCTTGGTGAAACTGCTGTTATAAGGCCTGCAATAGAGTCTGATGAGATAGACGTATACTGGGAGTATACAGGAACAGGGCTATTTAATGTAATGGAACACGACGAAGTTGTAGCTGATGAAGATGAATGCTGGGAGCTTATCAAGGACTGGGATGAAGAAAACAATAACATTGTATGGCTTGACTATGCTCCTGCAAATAACACCTATGTAATATTTACTAACCAGGAAAGATATGAAGAACATGGTTGGGAGACCATTTCTGATATGGTGGAATACGTTAAAGAACAGACAGGACAAGAATAGACAATAGAGGATATGGCAATAAATTCATGCAGTCAAGATGAAAGGGTGATAAAATGACAAGGAGCTTGTCATAACCCTTAATAACGCTGCTAAGAATAAGCTTAGCATTAATGAAGTGTCTAACTTGTTAAATCTTAATATAAAGGATACAGCAAATATACTTGAAACTTATAATTAATGTAAGAATTTAATGGGGATGGAGTGGAGGTGAGTGCGGTACATGTACAGTTATAATGGATGGTAAAGCCGTTAATTCCTGCTTTATCTTAGGTCATCAGGCAAGGAACAAATAGAGAATATGATAGGGAAAATAATAACCTGGAATGGCTTGATTACGCATTCGATTTTGATCTACCATAAATCAAAAAGGGAGCAACTAAAATGAATCACAAATATAGAATACTAGTACCAGGATTGAGTTTGACTGCTATAATCGCATTGATCTCAATATTGATAAATACCTCTTTCCCCGAATTAAGCTCTGTCTTAATAGCCGTCTTGATAGGATTGATTTTGAATAATACCATTAAGATTTCAGAAATGTACTCCCCTGGAATAGGATATTCCGGGAATAAACTGTTAAAGCTTGGCATCATCCTCCTGGGGATCAGGTTGAGCTTTTTTGAAATCTTGGGCCTGGGGGGAACTGCCTTAATAATCATTATCACCTGTATAATCCTCGCCCTGACTCTAGTGATCAAGCTATCTCAAAAATTTCAGGTTCCCCCCCGTTTGGCAACCCTTATCGCTATCGGTACGGCTATCTGTGGTAATTCGGCCATAGTAGCCGCTTCACCCGTGATCAAGGCCAAGGATGAAGAAGTAGCTTTTGCCGTTGGGACCATCACTATATTTGGGTTAAGCGCTATAGTCTTGTACCCTATTATCGGAGGTGCCCTGGCCTTAACAGATTCACAATTCGGCGTCTGGGCGGGGACGGCCATTAATGATACAGCCCAGGTAGTGGCTGCGGGATTCACATTTAGCCAGGAGTCAGGAGAAGTAGCTACTGTGGTTAAATTAACCAGGAATATTTTTATCGCTCCGGTGATTTTGCTATTTTCCTATATAAGTGCCAAAGAGAGCTCCCAAAAAGCCGATAAGGTGAACCTGGTAGAGATCTTTCCCTGGTTTGTCCTGGGCTTTTTGTTAGTTGCCCTGATAAGAACCACGGGGATATTGCCGGAATTCATCATAAGTACCATAAGCTTTATGTCCAACTTCCTAATCGTCATGGCCCTTGCCGGGATAGGCCTGGGGATAAGGTTTTCTTCCATGCGCGGCTTGGGCTTAAAGGCACTTTTCACTGGTTTGTTTGCTGCTGTGATCATGGGGGCCTCAAGTTTAATTTTTGTCATAATATCCAAGTTGATAGTGTAAAATACTATTAATGTTACTTTGACTTCTTCTAAACTCTTTTAAACTTTAAATTATTTTTTCTTGTGATCGGGTCTTTTGCAATGGGTTTTAATGTGAAACAAAAAGGGGTGTAGGCCAAGATATGTTGATTGAAGGGATGTCTCTGGACCTGGAGGATAAGGTTATCTCAGTGGTTGGCGGGGGCGGGAAAACGAGTTTTATCCTTCGCCTTGCGGGGGAGCTTGCAGTGGGAGAAAGGGTGATAATCACAACCACTACCCAGATGGAACGTCTTTGTCCCAAAAAGATCGATAGGTATATATTTGCCAAAACTTCCAATGAGATCAAGGAGGAGCTGAGGAGTTTAAAGCCAGGGGAAAAAACAATCCTCCTGGCCGAGGGAGAACTTCCAGGCAACAAAGTGGATGGAATTTCTTCTCAGGTAGTGGGTGAGATCAAAAATATAACACTGCCTTTGGACCTTGATTATGAATCAGGAGAACTGATCAAAAGTATTTTGGTAGAAGCTGACGGTTCCAATAGAAAACCTTTAAAAGGGGGCTTCAAAGAATACGAGCCCGTGATTCCAAAAGAAACAGATGTGGTGGTGTTTATGGTAGGAATAGATGCCCTGGGGAAAAAACTAACCGATGAACATGTCCACCGAGCGGAGTTGACTGCCAAGATGACCGGTCTAAGTCTAGGAGCTACGCTAAATGAAACCTATTTCAGGAAAATTGTAGAATTTACTGCCTTAAGGGCCAAGCAGATGTCCGTCAACTCCAAATTTATCCTCTTTATCAATAAGGTTGACACCGAGAGAGAGTTAAACAAAGCTCTCCCCATTGCTAAAAAGCTATCCAAATCCGATAAGATTAATTTTGATAGGATAATCTTGGGATCACTGCAGGCTATAGCTCCTGTAAAAAAAGTAATTATCTGACAAAAAGAATGCGAGAAGGAAGGAGATTTAAAATGAGATCATCCTTCCTTTTTTATTTCTTCATTATTTCTTTTTTCCTCATCTTCTCTTTTTTCGTCTTCACTACTCTGCCAAGCCCTTACCAAAGAAGAAACGCCCTGGATGAAAAATCCTCCTGCTACCCAATAGTACACAAATTCTGGATAAAGAAGGATCAAAAATCCCACGGCGATATAGATGATCCCGGTAAATATCATGCTTGCCCTGTGAGTTTTTTTAGTATTATCTCCCAACTTATCCACCGTCCTTACAAAATTTTTGTTGTGTAAAGCGATCCTCCAAAAGAAAGAATTTGGACGATTTTGAAGCAGGTTTTCTTTAACACCCTGCCAAAAATAGGGGAAGAAAACTATATTTACTAGTACCCCGGCCAAAAAGAGGCTGATCAAATAGGTTAGACTGGAATAATAATCTCCCCAAGTGAGAAGAAGCCCGATCTCGTCCATGAACAGGCCAAGACCGCCCCCGTACAAAACGGCGATATGTTCTCTTTTCAACAGGTCTGATCCCACCAGGGCGAGCCAGCCGGCTATGCACACCAGAGCAATCCCGAAATAAAAGTGATGAATATGATAACCGAAAAGGATGATATTTCTTCCAATATAGAAATCCACCTCGGGAGTAAGTCCGTGCTTGGCAGCATCTGCAAACTCGCTTTTTGCAGATCCCGCGATGAGGACACCTATTCTAATGCCGATGAAGGCGATAAAGTAAGAAATAGTTATTATAAAAGGGATTTGCCTTTTATCCAACTTTCTAACCTCCAGTTGACAGGATTCTTGTTACATTTCTCTTAATCTATTGATTCTGTCCATTACTTGGGGATGGGTGGAAAAAAGACTGCTTTTCTTCTGACCTCTAAACCCCACTGCACCACTGGTGCCACCAAGGCCACCTGAAGTGTTGTTTTCTTCAGTGGAAGGACTGATTATAAAAAGGCCTTTTACGGCATCATTGTCTAGCTTGGAGTCATCGGCTTGCATCCCTGAGATCTTTTCTAATGCACTTGCAAGGGCCTCTGGATAACCTGTCAGCTCTGCCGCGCTAGCATCGGCCAGGTATTCCCGCTTTCTAGAGATGGCAAACTGGATCACCCTGGCCATCAAAGGTGCTAGGATGATTACAACTATTAGAGCCAGAAGCTTGATTATGGCAGCGCCACCTTTGCCACCTCTTCCCCCGGAAGAGCGCCTTCCCATTCCTCCAAAGAACAGGCTTCTTCTCATGATAGAGGCAACGAACACTATAGTACCTGCTAGAACTACTGAGATAGTGGCAAGCCTAATATCGTAGTTCTTTATATGTGCCATTTCATGGGCTATGACAGCCTCAAGCTCCTCCCTGTTGAGCCTGTTTAAAAGCCCCCTCGTTACCCCCACGATGGCATTTTTGGGGGATGCCCCAGCGGCAAAGGCGTTAGGGGTATCGGTTTCGATGATGTAAGCCTTTGGCGTGGGTACATCTGCTGCTATGCTGAGCCCATCAATGGTGTGATATAGATAAGGCTCATCCTCCCTACTCACTTCTCTGGCGGAGGTCATCTTGGCAATGACGTTTTTGCCAAAGAAATTACTGATTATTAGCATTACCACAAAAACAACCCCCAGGAGAATCACCCAGGTTATGATGTCACCAGTATAAAATCCCAGCAAGAAAGCTACAAGGGCGAATAGTAAAAAGTATAGGGAAAAAAGAAAAAAAGTCTTGATTTTATTTTTCCTGATATGATCTTCTATGAGCATTAACTAAAACACCCCTTCTGGTGCTATGATAATTTATAATTTTCAACTAACTTCCCATGTTTTGACTTTCAGACCACAACCAGTAATGAAAATAACTGATTTATTTTACTGCAGCAGTATATGGAGATATGTTTAATTTTATATTATTCATAAATTACATCTAGAAAGAGAAGGTAAACGAAGTTTAATAAGTGAACTTTTTAGGTTTTTTCTTATAATTGCTTGCTAAATATCATAAGCGAACTTTTGATTTGGACGGTTTTGCAAATCTTTGTGAGCGTTGGTATTTAGCAAGCAATCTATCAATAAAACACTAGTATTTACGATTAAACTTCGTTTACCTAATTCGTAGATGTATTAATAAAAACTTTTTAGTATCGGAATATACTGCAGCAATAAAATTAAAGTTTATTTTCTTACTAATCATCTTGTCATTCATCGAAATTTACCTCCACAGGCCTTCTGGCTGCCTCTTCTTCGATTTCAAAATAATCCTGGGCTTCGAAGTTTAACATATTGGCAAAGATCACGGCAGGAAACTTTTGAATAGCAGTGTTAAATGCTTTGACAGTCCTATTGTATCTCTGCCTTGCATATGCAAGCTTGTTTTCGATGGCTGTAAGATCTTCCTGGAGAAGCTTAAAGTTTTCATTTGCTTTTAAGTCAGGATAGTTTTCTGAAACAGCGAACAAACTTTTAAGCGCTCCTGCCATCTGGTTTTCTGTCTTTTCTTTATCCTTCAGACTGCTTGAATTCATCCACTTGGTCCTAGCTTCTGTCACTTTTTCTAACACTTCTTGCTCGTGTTTCATGTAGCCTTTCACAGTATTGACTAGATTTGGTACCAGGTCGTAACGCTTTTGCAGTTGAGTGTCGATATCGCTCCAGGCCCGGTCTACATTGTTCTTTTTGGAAATAAGCCTGTTATATACGACTATGATATACAACACGATCAACCCTATAACCACTAAGGCAATAATCAAAATAATTTCCCCTTTCTTTTTCCAATATTCAGAGATTATTTATTCAATGCTTCATCAATGGCTTCCAAAATCAATTCTGCCATTGTAGGATGGGGTAGGGGTAAAGAACTAACCTCCTCGGGTGCTATCCCCTTGCTGTAAGCAAGTGTAGCTATAGGTATCAACTCTGAGATACTGTCCCCTATGAGGTGAACTCCTAGAATTTTGTTTTCCTTTGGGTTCAACAGAACCTTCACAAAACCCCTATCATAACCTAGAGACTGAGCCCTCAGGTTGTATCTAAAATCAACCTTGGCAGTGCGATAATCTATTTCTTTGTTCACTGCATCCATCTCCCTGAGCCCTACTGCTGAGATCTGGGGATTGGTGAAAAATACATAGGGCATGGCAGAATAATCCCCTGTCTTTTCCTGTACATTCTTATCTATTCTGGCAGCGATGTTTATAGCAGTGGTTTTACCTTCCAAAATAGCTGCATTGGCTGAAGTTATTCCTCCGATGACGTCTCCGATCCCGTAAATATTATCAATCTCAACCTCAGCTTCGTCCTCGCTCTCGGCCTTAGCCTTGGCCTGAGCCTGAAAATGAGAGTTAACCTGCAAAAAGCCGTCTGCTTTATATTTTAGCTTCAAGTTTTCCACCCCTGCAGGTAAGGAAGGGGTAGATGCCCCTGTGAGCAACACCCGGTCAAAAACTTCTTTTGTCCCTGAACTAAGAGCCAGCTCCACTTTGCCGTCACCTTGTTTGTAGCTGCAATCTATGATTTCCGCCCCGGTTTTGACATTTATTCCCTGCTTTTCAAAGGAGCTCTGGAGATAATCTCTGGTTTCCTGATCGCAAAGGGGCATGATATTGGCCAGAGCTTCAAATATGGTGACATCCTTCCCCCTGGATTTAAAAAAGGTGGCAAACTCGCAACCCTCTACATCGCCTCCGACTATGGCTATCCTATCTCCCTTGATAGTTCCGGTTTTACTTTCCCTCATGGCATCCTGGTAGGAAATAAGTCCTTTACCATCTAATTGGACTCCACTTATGGGAGAAACAGGAGTGTTGCCCGTGGCGATGACATGAAATTCTGTATCTAGCTTTTGACGATTAGAACCATTATCTACCTCCAAGGAGTTTTGAGCGATAATTCTAGCTTCCCCCTTGAACAGGTGAACTCCCTTTTTTTCTAATCTATCCTCCCAAGACGAGCCTGCCTTTTCAATCCTGTCACCAAGCCTTTCATCCTCTCCCGAAATCAAAACCTTTAAAGGAAAGTACCCATCATTGATAGCATCGCCACCGGGATAATTCTTTTCCACAATTGCCGTGGAAAGCCCTAGATCAGCGCACTTTAAGGCACAGGCCTTTCCACCTGGTCCTCCTCCTATTATTACAACCTGATAATTCAAACCAGCATACCCCCCTTATCACAAGCTTGGATTTGTTCCTTAGATTTGTTTCTTGGATCTGTTTCTAGTTGTATATGATCTCATTACCGTTGTTGTCTCTAATTGCATCTAATGGTAATTTTACCTTTACCGCAAAGAAGTGTCAAAATAAAAGCGGATTAATTTTCATTTGGCGATTTTGTGGCTGCCCCATCCGTATCTTTATTGCTATAATATATTTTCAATGTTAATATTATTTAACAGATTTTATAATACACATAAGCAAAGGAGTAATTAAATTGAATAATATCAACAGACTTAAGCTATCATCTTTAATTTTAAAAAAGACGAAAGAATTTGGCGCTGACATTGTAGGTATTACTAGCGTAAGTGAATTAAAGAACTCTCCTTCACATGAACAAGCCGGTAAAATATCTAGATTAGAAATTGGTAAAAGAGAACAAAACCTAGAACCACTAGAAGTTAAATGGCCTCAAGATGGCAAAAGCGTAATTGTATTTGCAGTTTCCCATCCAGAAACAAACCCCGAACTTGACTGGTGGTATGGAGAGTACTCTCCACCAGGTAATCAGAAGCTAATCAAAATAAACAAAAGATTAGCTGAATGGATTAATACTAGTTTTCCGAAAGTGAACATTTACAAACTTCCATATAGCGTGGAAAAAGGAGGTATATTTCTAAAGGATGCCGCTGTTAAGGCAGGATTAGGGTGCATGGGGCAAAATAATCTTTTGATTTCACCTGAATATGGTCCCAGGGTAAGGTTACGAGCAATGATAATTAGTGAAGATTTAGTTAGTACAGGCCCTATAAGTTACAATCCTTGTTCAAGCTGTGAAGGATTTTGTATCAAAAAATGCCCCCAAAAGGCTTTTGACGAAGATGGTTATAAGCGTTTTACCTGCAATATTGAGATGGAAGAAAACATTAAAACATCAAATGTAAATAAAGAAATAGATTTTTATGAACCAACAGGAGAAGAAGTTCAGTTATTTAAGTATTGTCGCAGTTGTGAATTCACCTGTCCCATTGGCAAATAGGAACAGACCAAGTCTTCTTTTTTTTGTATAGCAAGTCTTTGTCAGCCAAAATGTGATATAATTGCCATAGATTAGTACGAAAATACACCTAAATTTTATTGCTTGCAGTATATGTCGATATTGAAAGTTTTTATTAATACATCTAAGAATGGGGTACACGAAGTTTAATCGTAAAGAC
>CAZCIZ010000014.1:0-43673 GCA_964498995.1 uncultured Clostridia bacterium
ATACTGCTGCAATAAAATAAATCAGTTATTTTCATTACTGGTTGTGGTGTGAAAGGGGCGGAAATTTTCGTGACTGATCAAAGAAATAAAAACAATAATATAGAAAACTTTTCCAATGACAAAGCTGATCCTGACCGATTAGAAGAACTGTACCTGGAAAATAAAATTTTAAATACTATCTTAGAGGGGTTAACTCATCCATTCTACCTCATAGATGTTGATTCATATAAAGTCTTGAAAGGAAATTCTGCTTCGGGGTTACAGGGCGATGAGGACATTACCTGTTACGAGCTAACCCATAAAAGAAGTTCTCCCTGTGAAGGAAAGGAACATCCCTGTCCTGTGGAGATAATCAAAAAAACAAACAAACCTACAAAAGTAGAACATATTCATTATGATATCAATGGCGACCCTATAGATGTTGAAGTCCACGGTTATCCTATTTTTGATGAGAATGGCAAGCTAAAACAGGTGATCGAGTACAGCCTGGACATATCTTTAAGGAAAAAAATAGAAAGAAAGCTCCGAGAAAAAGAACAGGCAATAAAATCTTCAATCGATGCCATGGCCCTGGCAGAACTTGACGGGAGGATAACCTATGTCAACGATTCCTTTTTAAAGCTGTGGGGTTTTAGCAATAAAGAAGAGGCCTACAACACCTTAATACAAGAACTCTGGGAAGAGGGAGAGTCAGGAGATCAGGTCCTGACTACACTTTTTGAAACCGGTAGTTGGGTGGGAGAGCTAAACTCGGTACGGATAGACAACAAGCCAATGGTGCTACATCTTTCAACTTCCCTGGTTTACAATGAGGAGAACCAACCTGTAAAAATTATTGCATCTTTCATGGATATAACCCAGAGAAAGATAAACGAGCGCAGTATTGAAGCCAGGATCGACCTAATGAACTTTGCCGCAGAAAATCCCTTAGAAGTTGTATTACAAAAAATACTAGATGAAATTTCCTTTATATCCGACAGTGAAATTGGATTTTTCCACTTTGTCGTGGAAGATGAATCCAAGATCTTAACAAAAGCTTGGTCTTCTAACACTCTAAAAAATTTTTGTAAGATAGAGGAAGACAAAGGAGAAACCATGGTCAAAGTTGAAGAATGCGGCATCTGGGTGGAGCCCTTGTTCAGGCGAGAACCGGTAATCCACAATGATTATTCCACCCAACCTCACCGGAAGGGCTTACCTGAAGGTCATCCTGAGATAAAGAGACAGCTTATCGTGCCCATCTTCAGAGAAGACTCCATTGTAGCACTTATGGGGATAGGTGACAGAAATTATCCTTATACCCAGGACGATATTCAGATAGCTGCCTATTTTGCTGACGTGGCCTGGGAAATCATAGAACAAAAACAGGCTGAAGAAAAAATAGCAGAATATACCATGGATTTGGAGCTTAAAAACATTGAAATAGAGAATTTATACAGGCAATTAGACGAGGAAATGGTAAGGGCGAGAAAAATCCATGAAAGAACTTTTTTGCCCGATCATGATGAGTTGAATGAAGCAAGAGAACTTTCCATGGCTACCCATTTCTATCCTGCCAAGGAGTTAGGTGGAGATTTTTATAATTTTATCAAGATGGATGATAAGTTGATCATATATCTTTCAGATGTATCCGGGCATGGTCTCGATGGGACGATTATAAGCGTTTTTGTCAAAGAAACCATTGAAAGCTATGTCAGTTTGAAGCCTGAAGAAATAACACCGGATAAGATACTACAACATATTAACAGACAGTACAGAAGAGACAACTATCCCGAGGATTATTTCGTTTGCATTTTCGTTGCAGTATTGGACTTGAAAGAGTACAAGCTAAGCTACAGTGGAGCAGGGATGCAGTTTGCCCCCCTGGTAGTACTAGGGGACAAAAGGCAAATTGAACTCCCCATCAAGGGATTACCTATCTCTTCAGCGATTCCTAGTCAACTGATGAACTTTGAAACAAAAAACTTAGGACTTATCCCCCCTTCCACCATTTTGTTCTATACCGACGGAATCGCCGAACAGGATAACGGGGGAAAAATTTACGAAGACAGGTTGAAACAGGTCTTTTATTCCCACAGCCACCATACTGTCAAAGCAATAAAACGAGGGATCACCGAGGATTTTATGAAATTCAATCAAGGATCTTTACAGGGAGATGATGATATAACTTTTATAGTGCTAAAATTCCATCCTCGTCACAATCTTTAAGGGCTGTTAAAGTTCCTCCTTCAGGGCGCGAATGAGGTTATAGCACATGAGAAGCATTACAAAAGTAAAAGGCAAAGCCGCTGTTATAGCCATCTGCTGTAAAGCCAGTAGTCCACCTATAAAGAGTAGTATGACCGCTAGTGAAGATTGAATTATTCCCCAGGTAATCTTCTTGTACAGGGGAGGACTAAGGCTGCCGTTAGAAGTCATGATACCCAGGACAAAAGTGGCAGAATCAGCCGAGGTGACAAAAAATACAAACAAGAGAAGGACTGCCACCATGGACAAGACACCGCTCACAGGGTAGTGTTCAAAAACTGCAAAAAGGGCCTGTGAGCTGTCGGCAATGGCTACTTCTGCCACATCAACGCCTTCCCACAATTGCAGATAAAGGGACGAGCCTCCAAAGACACTAAACCAAAAAAATGTCAACATAGTAGGGACTATCAATACACTCAAGACGAACTCTCGGATGGTCCTTCCCCTAGAAATCCTGGCAACAAACATCCCCACAAAAGGAGACCAGGAGATCCACCAGGCCCAGTAAAATAAGGTCCAGGACCGTATCCATTCATAACCGTTAAAGGGATTGGCTTGTAGGCTCATTTCTAGAAATTGATTTGTAAATTGACCAAGGGTACTAGTAAATACGTTAAAAATATAAGAGGTAGGTCCAGCCACAAGCATAAACAACAACAACAGCCCGGCAAACATCATATTGGTCTTACTAAGGGTCTGTATGCCCTTGTCAAGGCCAACAAAAGTAGAGAGCATAAATAAAACTGTGGCCGCTCCTATGATGATAAAGGTAACATAAATCCCTTCAGAGATCCCGTACATGTGCGTAAGCCCACTGTGAATTTGCTTTGCCCCAAGTCCCAAAGAAGTTGCAATCCCGAATATGGTCGCAAAAACAGCCAGTATATCGATTAAATAACCCCAAAAGCCGTAGATTTTCTCTCCAATCATGGGATAAAAACATGAGCTTATCAAAGGCGGCATGTCCCTGCGAAAAGAAAAGTACGCTATGGAGAGGCTCATGACTATATAGATTCCCCAGGGTTGTAGTCCCCAGTGAAAAAAACTGTACCGCATGGAAAATGCCGCTGCTTCACCTGAGGCAGGCTCTGTATGAGCAGGTGGTTCCAGGTAGTGAACCAAAGGTTCTGCAACGCCCCAGAAGATAAGCCCTATGCCCATCCCTGCAGCAAAAAGCATACTGAACCAGCCAAAGTAACTGTACTGAGGTTTTTCGTAATCCTTTCCCAGCTTCACATCACCAAAGCGGCTAAAAGCAAGAGCAATAGAAAAAACCAGAAAAATAAAAGCCGCCAAAAGATATGCCCAGCCGAAATGTTCAATTATGTTTTCGTAAAGTAAATTGGAAATATAACCCAAAAAGCTTGCACTGTAGATACCTATAAAAATAATAATCAGTACAATGAGCATTGAAACTAAAAAAACCACCTGTTTTTTCATCTATATATACACCACCTTCTCTTCCTGGCCGATATATCAAATAATACACAAACCCGTAGACCAGTTATCTGCATTTATACAAGAAGTACAGAAGCTTCAGCCTTAGTGATTACGTTTTCAGCAGTACTTCCAGTCAATCCCGTTCCCCGGATCTTTGTATATTTACCAATAACGATCAAATCAACTTCCAGTTCTCGAGCATTTTTAAGAATTGTCTTGGAAGGACTGCCGATATCACTGATGGTTTTTATACTGTTAAAGTAGGGTGAATACTCCTCCACCAGTTCTCCTAATTTATTGTTCACTATCCCCCTTCTCCTGTGTTCTGAAATGGGATCACCTGCTCTTCTTCCCACGTGAACCAAGACAAGGTCAGCATTATCCACACAAGAAAAGTTCTTTATATACTCCCCGGCTTTTTGAGCTCCTTCGCTAAAGTCCGTGGCAAACAAAAGCTTCTTTACAGGTTTTTCCCCAACCAGGTCGGGCTTATTTTTATGCACGAAAGTAGGTTTATCGGTAAGCCTAACCACATCACTAGATGTACTCCCTAGCAAGGTACGATGCACAACATTTTTCTTTATCACAGGTATGAACACCAGGTCCGCCTCAAATTCACGGGCTTTGGCAAGAATCTTTGACGCTACATGACCCTGAGACAACCCAGCAGAAACCTTTACCCCTACTTCCAGATATAATCTTCTAGCAAGTTCATTGATCCAGGCTTCCACCTGGGGCATGCTCTTAAAACCACTTTCCAAGACATGAAAAATATACAGCCAGTCCATGTTATTGGAATAAAAAAATCTGGCTGTTTTTAACAACTCAGAGTAGTTATGGTTGTAAACAATTGGAATCAGCACTTTATTAAACATATCAATCACCTTAGACTATTTTTCTTTAAAATATTGTAATTTCCTTCAAAGTAAAACAAATTATTTAAATGTAAACCACAAAAAAGCTCCTCACCTAGAGGAGCTAGAAAAGAGCTAAAAAATTATCAATACTTGTTAATATACAGTGTATACTTCACTATATTCCTTGCCACCTACCAAAAGCGAACTTTTGATTTGGAGGCTTCCCGCAAATCTTTGTTAGCGTTGGTAGATGGCAAGGAATAAAAGAAGTAGTCATATTAAAATTTAAATCCTTTATGGTATATTTCTGCTAAAATTTCGTAGGCTTTTACCGCCACATCTTCACTCCTGCTTCCAAGTCCACAGGCAGGAGTGACAAAAGAGCGCTCTTTTACCAGGTCAAAGGGTACTCCCATACCATCGAGCTGCTCCATCTTCTCCTTCATTTGATTCAGTATAGAATCAGCAGATTCTTCAAAGACCCTATCATCAACGGGAATTATCCCCCAGGAGAAATAGCCGTCATTGGATAAAAAGGTTTTTAATTTTTCGGTATAAGGCAAAACCGAATTGAAATAGTCATAAGTATCATAATTGAGAATGTCTATGCCAGCATCCAAAGGAATCGAAAGGTCCGCTCCGGCACATACGTGAATACCTGCTAAAGCATTTTCACACCTGACTGACCTCACTATCTTTTCAAAACTTCTGACGATATCATCCCTGTTCAAACCTACATAGGAGCTCTTTCCGTAAGCTGTAAGCCCAGGATCATCGAAAAAGATCACCGTATTTTTATTTAGTTTGTTCAGTTCTCTGGTCTGCCACTTAGCTTTAACTGCCAGGTTCATGGAGATTATCTCTTGCCACTGAGGATCAAAGAACACACTTCTTCCCTCTGTATCTTTAAACTCTAATCCCAGGCTAAGGGGTCCGCTCACCTGACCTTTTACAAATTCAAACCCCAACTCATCAGAACTTTTTAGGGTATCCATAAACTTATAAAAACCTTCTGCATTGTCCCTTGGAAAGGCAAACTCCGATAATAGGCTATCATCACCTTCTTCTATTTCCAAGGTTACCCCCATAAAATCCGTAAGTTTTTCAGTAAAATCTTCATCATCTTTTGAGGTCCTAGCTCTTAAGTATCCTTTCTCATTCCTATACATCATATCCCTTTCAAGTAAGTTTGAAATATACTGGGAAGTAAAATCTTCTTTTTCCCTCAAATTAGGTAGTTGAGGCCAATGAGGAAAGTTTTCCAGGTACTTGAACACAAATTCAATCGCTTCATCAGAATCCAGAAAGGGCAAACTCCCAATAGCTGCAACTTCGCCCCCTAGATCAACCTTTGCCATTAATTTTCACTCCTAACCAACTATTAGCTTAGTGAATAAAAATAAAAGCCAGGGGCCATAAGCCCCAAGCTTTTGAATCCCTAATTTTTATTCTTAACTGGTACCTACATCCCAGGAATTAAGATACTCTTCCTGCTCTTTTGTTAACTCTTCTAAATTCATTCCCATACTTTTAAGCTTTATAGCAGCTATGTCTCGATCCAAGTGATCAGGGACAGGATATACCTGTTTTTCAAGCTTTTGGTCGCCTTTTGCCAACCACTCAACTGAGAGGGCTTGATTGGCAAAGCTCATATCCATAACATCTGCAGGATGCCCTTCACCAGCAGCCAGGTTTACCAATCTGCCTTCTCCAATTACATATATTCTTCTACCGTCTTTAAGTTTGTACTCCATCACCTCTGGTCGCGCTTCCCTGATCTCAGTGGCCATTTTTTCAAGAGCTTCCAGGTTGATTTCCACATTGAAATGTCCTGCATTTGAGATAATGCTGCCGTCTTTCATGTTCTCTAGATGATGCTTGTCGACAACATTTTTGTTTCCTGTAGTAGTAACTACAAAATCAGCATCCTTTGCAGCTTCTTGCATTGTGTTGACCTCAAAGCCATCAAGATAGGCTTCTAAGGCTCTAACCGGGTCAACTTCAACCACGGTAACTCTAGCCCCAAGGCCATCAGCATTCTTTGCAACTCCTCTTCCACACCATCCGTAGCCGACAACAACAAAGCTAGATCCGGCAAAAAGATAGTTGGTTGCCCTCATTATTCCATCAAGGGTAGACTGTCCTGTCCCATATCTGTTGTCAAACATGTGCTTAGTCATCGCATCGTTAACTGCGACTACAGGGAAAGGCAAGACCCCATCCTTGGCCATAGCTTTTAACCTCGTAACTCCTGTAGTAGTCTCCTCAGTACCTCCGACGATATTTTCGATCAGGTCCTTCTTTTCCGATTGAATGGTATTAATCAGGTCAGCACCGTCATCCACGGTAATATGGGGTTTGATCTCCAAAACGTCCTTTATTCTCTGGAAAAACGCTTCTGTATCTTCTCCCCGTTTAGCATGGGTATCAACCCCGTAAACTTCATTCAAGGCAGCTACCACATCATCCTGTGTACTCAAAGGATTTGACCCGCACAGGGCTACTTGTGCTCCTCCTTCTTTCAAGGTGATCAGTAGATTAGCTGTCTTTGCAGTTACATGCAAACACGCCGCTACTCTCACTCCGGATAGGGGTTTACTATCCCTCCACCTAGCTGCAATACCTTCTATCACAGGCATTTTATTTCTCGCCCACTCGATTTTGTTCCTGCCTTGTTCTGCCAATGTTTTTTCAGTCATAAATTATTTGTCCTCCTCCCATTTTTTCTTTAACTTATCAACTAGATCTTTCTTTTCCCAGGGCAAGTTTAAATCTTCTCTACCGAAATGCCCGTAAGCTGCCGTTTGTTTATAGATAGGACGCTTCAAATCAAAGGTTTTGATTATAGCCGAAGGCCTCCAATCGAAAACTTCCGCGATCCATTTGGACAACTTGTTTTCACTAACCTTGCCAGTTCCAAAGGTATTAACCCATAGGGATACCGGCCTGGCTACACCTATTGAGTAAGCAACCTGAATTTCGCATCTTTCAGCTAGACCTGCTGCTACTATGTTTTTGGCAGCATATCTAGCAGCATAAGCTGCAGACCTATCCACCTTGGAAGGATCTTTACCGGAAAAAGCTCCACCGCCCATCCGGCCGACTCCTCCATAAGTATCTACCACTATCTTTCTGCCGGTAAGCCCGGCATCACCTTGAGGTCCACCAACGACAAACCTTCCAGTAGGATTGATCAGGTATTCTGTCTCTTCACTGATCATTTCCTTTGGCACTGTAGGCTTAACAACTTTTTCAATCATATCTTTTCTAATGGTTTCATTATCCACTTCATCACTGTGCTGAGTTGATACAGTCACATTTTTTATTGCTACAGGTTTCCCATTTATATATTCAACTGTAACCTGGGTTTTACCATCAGGTCTCAAATAGTCAAGTTCTTTATTTTTTCTGACTTCTGCTAATCTCCTTGACATTTTATGCGCCAGCATAATAGGCATTGGCATCATTTCAGGAGTTTCATTAGCAGCATAACCATACATCATGCCTTGATCTCCTGCCCCGGTTTCTTCCTCTTCTTCTGATTCACCGGTCCTTCCTTCTAAAGCTTCATCAACTCCCATGGCAATATCAGGAGATTGTTCGTCAATGGATACAGAAACCCCGCATGTATCACAATCAAACCCGTACTTTGCCCTGTCATAACCTATCTCTCTAATAGTTTCCCTAACTATTGTGGGAATATCCACATAAGATGTAGTTGTTATCTCACCAAAAATATTTACCTGTCCTGTAGTAATTGCAGTCTCACATGCAACCCTACCCTCAGGATCTTCTTTTAAAATAGCATCTAAAACCGCATCTGAAATCTGATCACATATTTTATCGGGATGACCTTCTGTCACAGACTCAGAAGTGATCAGATAACGACTTTCTTCTCCCATCTCTCTATCCGGCTTTTCCTTAATAGCCAAAATTTACACCTCCTATAAATTTGAATGCAATAAACCTGTATCCACATGTGAACTGCCATGTTAAGGTTTTTGCATTGGGCAAACGATCTTTAATACAATGATTGTAACCTTATATCACAACATTACAATACCAGTCGGATAGCTTGCCTGTTTATCACCAACCTTAAAATTAGTTTTACCTCCTTTTTGCCTTTGTAAACCATGCTGGCACATGGCACCAATTTCCTATGATATTATTAAGTCTAACATATATGTACAATATCGCAAGAATCGTTTGCACTAGCTTAGTCATTATCTGAGCTAACCATTGTAAGAGCTAGAAAGCTAATTCGACTCTCAAACGGGAGACTGTCTATAATGGATTTATAGGAATGATTTAGGGATTTGATATTTTTTCATTCAGGGGTTAGTATACTATAGTACAGGTACAGTTATTCAGTAGCTGGTTGTGGTGTGAATACCCAAAACATGGAAAGTTGGTAAGAAAATTTGAAAAGGAGGCTAACTTGTGGCCGATAACGAGTATGCTAAAATAGCAAAGGAGTATTATAATAGTGCGGCGCATGAAATTTATCTGGAATGTTGGGGTGGAGAAAATCATCATTTAGGGTTGTTCGATGATACTGACGATTTCTACGAGGCTGCCCAAAGAGCCAACGAAAATCTGTTGAAAAAACTAGAAATCAAAGAAGGAGATAAAGTAATAGATATTGGTAGCGGTTTCTGTGGACTTCCACGTTATATAGCAAAAAATTCAAACTGCGACAAGGTTGTCGCTTTAAACATATCCGAAAAAGAAAATGAATACGCCAGAGAAAAGAATAAAGAAGAGTGCCTGGATCATCAAATCGATGTATATGAAGGTGATTTTAATAACATGCCTTTTGAAGGGGAAGAATTCGACATCATGGTAAGCCAGGATGCAATGCTTCATAGCCCTGATAAGGCAAGCTTGCTTAAAGAATGTAACAGGATCCTTAAAAAAGGTGGTACCTTCGTATTCACGGATATCCTGCAAATGCCCAGCCTAACACTAGAAGAAGCCCAAAAAGTGTACGATCGAGTTAATGTCCCTGATCTTGGAACTTTTGAGTTTTATAAAGAAAAGCTCGAAGAGGCAGGCTTTGAAGTTAAAGAAGTCATAGAATATGGTAGTGAAAACCTTGGTAAATCATACAAGTCAGTCCACGACAACCTTGATAACAAAAAAGATTACCTTATAAATGAAAGAAATTTACCAGAGGATAGGATAAACAACACATTACAAGGCCTTAAGTACTGGGTAGAAAGAGCTAATGAAGGTAAAATCAATTGGGGATTATTTGTAGCTAAGAAAAAGTAATATGATATGTATAGGTGAAGATAAGTTCAACTATATTCAGCTATATTATAAGGGGCTTAACCTGAAAGGTTAAGCCCTATCCAATCATAGCAATTTAAGGAGGGGAATATATTGGGGCAGGTACCTGTAGTAGTAGATGGTATGACAGGAACCGGAAAAAGCACTCTTGTCAATCATCTAGCAGAGAAGTTAAACTTAGAAGTCATGCCAGAAGAATTCAGAGACCCATATGATTTACTAAACAAATATTCACAAGATTCAAAATGGTGTTATCCCATGCAGTTAAATTTTTTGATGACCCGTTTCATTCAATATACGGTAGCTTCAGATAAGGAAAATTATATTCTCGACAGGAGCATTTTCAGTGACCCGGTCTATGCAAAATTGTACTACGAGATGGATCATCTATCTGAAACAGAATACAACAACTATTTAACTTTTTATGATACCTTAATGGAAACCATCAAGGAACCCAAATGCATGATAATACTTACCTGTTCTTTTGATGAAGTCATGAACAGGATCCACGAAAGAGGACGTGAAGACGAGCTAAGACTGGGGAAAGATTACTGGTGGGCCTTACACAAAGCCTACACAGAACATGTTGAGAACATAATCAAAAACAGAAATGAGTCAAATAGCAAGATTTTGGAGATAGATACTGAAAACCTCAACCTGGATAGATTGGATGAAGAGTTGGAAGTGGTAGTAAATAGCGCTAAGAAAGTCCTTTAGCCCTTAAAGAAACGAAGCTAATTTTTTTTTGAAAACTATTATTCATTGGATCTTTAGATCTAGCTAGAAAGGAGTTAGTTAATGCCAAGGAAAAACAAAGCTCTGATAAAAAATTGTTATATCATACCCATGGAAAAGCCCCCTTCAAAGGAGGATAATAACTCGGATGATCTATACCACAAGGGCAGCATAGCCATTGAAGATGGAAAGATTCTTGCGTTATCCCCTCCGGGGCAAATTCCAGCAGATTTTGATCCTGATGAAATCATCGACGGGACAAACAAGGTAGTTATGCCCGGATTTATCAACTGCCATACCCATGCAGCCATGACTTTGCTGAGAGGATATGCCGATGACATGCCTCTTATGAAGTGGCTGCAGGAAAAAATTTGGCCCCTAGAAGGAAAGATGACAGATAATGATATATACTGGGGCACCATCCTGGCAATCTCCGAAATGCTTTTATCCGGGACTACTACCTTTGTAGATATGTACGACAAGATGGACAAAGTTGCCCTAGCTGTAGAAGAAACCGGCATTAGGGCCTCTCTTTCTAGAGGGTTAATTGGACTTCAAGACAATGCCAGAGAAGCTCTAAAGGAAAATGAAGAGCTAGTACAAACCTGGCATAATGCAGCTGATGGTAGAATCCAGGTGTTGTTTGGCCCTCACGCTCCCTATACTTGCCCTCCTGATTTTATGAAAGAAGTAATCAAGAGTGCAAAGGAGTATAATGCCGGGATAACAATCCACTTGAATGAAACCACGGACGAGCTAGAACAGATTCAATCTGAACATGGGAAAAGACCTGTAGAGCTGATGAAGGACCTAGGTTTGTTTGAGGTACCGGTTCTTGCCGCTCATTGTGTCCACGTTAATGATGCAGAGATAGATATACTAAAATCCTATGATGTCGGGGTCGCTCATAATCCAGAAAGCAACATGAAGTTAGCCAGCGGAATTTCTCCTGTGGTAAAAATGCTTGAAAAGGACCTAAAAGTCGGACTAGGAACTGACGGCACTTCAAGTAATAATAACCTGGATATGCTAGAAGAAACCAGAAGCGCTGCTCTGCTGCAAAAGGTTAACGCCATGGATCCAACTGTCATGCCCGCATACCAGGCCCTGTATATGGCCACAAGGGGCGGGGCTCAGGCTTTAAATCTAGACCAGCAGATAGGCAGCATCGAACCAGGCAAATGTGCAGACCTTATCATGTTTGACTTGAACAAACCACATCTTCGCCCCCTTCATGACATTGTAGCTCATTTGGTTTATTCTGCTAGAGCCGAAGACATATCCATGGTGATGGTCAATGGGCAAAAGCTGGTGCAAGATAACGAGCTCACCTTAATGGATATTGACAGTATACTAGAAGAAGTGGATTCAATTACAAAAGATCTACTAAGTAGGTAGAGATTATCTATATAATTTAATAATATTATGAGGAGGCTAATTTTGATAAAGTTACCAGACTATGTAGGACCATGTGCTTTTGGAATCAAGATGGGAGTTGTCCTCCCGGGAAGTGACCTTAAAAAAATGGTCATGGAAGAAGTAAAAAAGATTGATAATGATGGCCTGTTAGATGATGATGACGCAATAAGTGTTACCGAATCTGTTTTAGCCAGAGCACAAAACAACTACGTAACCACAGATGATATGGCTAAAGAAATCAGAGAAGTCTTAAATATCTCTGAGGATTCTACTGTGGGAGTTCTCTTTCCTATTCTGAGCAGGAACCGCTTTTCCATGATGATGGAAGGCATTGCTAAAGCCGTTCCAAAAGGCAAGGTAGTAGTTCAGCTTTCCTATCCTGATGATGAAGTTGGTAATCAGTTAATCCCGGAAGAACTTGCAGAAAAGTTCGATGAAGAAGGAAGAAGGATCATCCCGGCCAAAGAACTAAAAGAAGAAGACCTGCTTCATCCTATCACTAACGTAAATTATCTGCAACTGTACAAAGATGTAATTGAAAAAGAAGGTGCTGACTACGAAATCATTTTATCCAATGACCCCATGAGTATGACAGAGTATGATCTAGACGCAGCTATATCCGCTGATATCCATACCAGGGAAAAAAATCGAAAAAAATTGGAGAGAAAAGTCAAAACTTGTACCCTTGAAGACATATTCAATGACAGCAGTAAAGACGCCTGGTCCGAATGGGGCTTACTTGGAAGCAACATGTCTTCAAACAATAAGCTAAAACTAGCTCCCTATGACGCCGACAAATTTGCCTGTGAGCTCCAGGAAGAAATCAAATCAGAGACGGGCAAAAAAGTTGAAATTTTGATCAGTGGAGACGGGGCATATAAAGATCCTACCAGCGGTATATATGAACTAGCCGATCCCAAGCCTGCTTTTGGAACCACGCCGGGTCTAAAAGAGACTTTCAGAGAAGGTGTTAAGTACAAATATCTAGTGGATCTATACCATAACCAGGGTAAATCAGAAGAAGAGATCGCAGAGATCCTGGATAAAGAATCTAAGGAAAAGAGAAGCTTTGACGAAATCGAAACAGAAGGAACAACCCCAAGACAGGCCCAAGATTTAATGGCAAGCCTGGCTGATCTGATAAGCGGATCAGCCGATGCAGGAACACCTATGATCTTGATCAAAAACCTGTTGTAAAATAATTTCAAAATAAATTACCTTAAAAAAACCATCAGGGAAGAAGGATACATATCTTCCCTGATGGTTTTTTTGACCTTTTTTGCATCTGAAAGATTAATTGGTTATAATAGAATCAAATCCTTCATGATCAGGGGTGAACTAGATGGATTTAATTACTAGGATGTGCGAGGATAAAATCAACAAGGCCAAAGAAGAAGGCGTCTTTGATAACCTGGAAAACAAGGGTAAACCCCTAGAATTAGAAGACCTTTCCAACGTACCTGAAAACTTGAGACCAGGTTACCTTCTGCTGAAAAACTCAGGCTACTTACCTGAAGAATTGGAGCTGAAAAAAGAAATAGTAAACCTGGAAAAGCTCATTGAAAGCTGTCATGACGAAGAAGACAAAGAAGAATATCAGCAAAAATTAAACGAAAAAAGTCTTAGATTCAATTCAATCCTGGAGAAAAGAGGAATCAAAAAATCAGTGATTAAATCATACAAAAACAAGATTAAAAAAAATATAGGTTTGAGCCGGCTTTATTGAAAGGCCCTGTTATATTTTATTCTAAAATAGCCTATTGATTTATTGCACTTATTTATTTACCTTCTTTATGCTTATCCTCTAGCAGTTTTCCTCCTACTCCCACGTTTTCTGGCCCCATGCTCTGTAGGTAAACAACAAAGGCCGATTCTTGTATCCCTGTAAGCTCGCTTGCCTTCTTGGTGAAGCTGTCGATGAGCTCCCTTTTTTTGTCCTTGTCGAGCTCTGGTCCATAAAAGAAAATAGTCGGCATATTTACTCCCCCTTAATTATTTTGGATTTAATTTAATTATATTTTACCAAATGATTCTCCTAAAACAAAATCCCATAAATAAATGAGATTATCCACGTTATAACTTCTAAAGGAGTTGGTATAGGGACATCATAGACGACAAGTACCGAGTATACAAAAGCCAAAATCCAGAGGACCACAAATAGCACCATGGTTTTGTAATATCCTTCTGTCATCGTCTTTCTAATCCCCAAAACAGCTATCAATATCATTCCCGGTATAAGATAAAACATTATTTTTCCCCTTCTCCAGGCGGAGCTAACATTATACCCGTTCGCCTGACATTGGCATCCACATCAATATTCACTTCCAGTTCATCCAGGTTTTCTTGCCACTCGTCTTCTAGTTCATGCCATTTTTGCGGGGCCTGCCTGTAAACAGCATTCCCAAACCCCAGGGTATCAACTTCTTTTTCTTTGGTCTTTTCAATAGCGGATTTGATTTCATTTTCGACAGCAGTGGCCAACCGTCTGTCCAGAGAATCTCTAACATCTTCATCCTCCCTTTGGTAAAACACCGGGCTATCCTGCTGCTGTATTCTACCATCAGCCCTAACCCTTAGATTTATAACCGGATCCTCATTATCATTGTCAAAAGAAACACCCATTCTCGAATCAGAGTCATAAACTTCTATACTTATATAATGATCATCATGCACAGGACATTCTATCACCATGGTTGCCCTTACCACCTTCCCCATGACCCAGTTCCATCCTTTGACCTGTCTCTGATCAAAAAAGCCCTGAAGCTTATCATCTTTAAAAATACCTCCTCCCTGAACATCAAAGGTACTCCTTACCGCTTCTTTTTCACCTACCAGGTCCTCTTCTTCTTGTTCTCCCAGTTCTATCGTCCCCATCACCGGGTCCCTGCCGTTCATCTTCTCTACTTTAAGAACTTCCATCATTGTTCTAGTGGGAAATACTGCTCTTTCCACAGCACTTAGCTGTATCTGTCTTTCAAGCCCTTCAGCTGAAAACTGCTCCATTGGAATCTCCGTCCTAAAAAAATTCGTTATACTTTCTTCCCCTTTCAATATCACCGGAAGGGAAATCAACCTGGCCTGCCTCTCCCTGGACATAAAATCATATACTGGGTTTAGTCCCTTTTTAGCTAGTTCTTCACTTATCACCAGTAGTTTGTTGTGGGCAAAAAAAGCTTCCCTGGGTAGATGCACACTCAAATTTCTCACAGCCTCAAAAGGTGTCTGTCCCTTGGCACTGGTTACAAGCACACTTACTCCATCTCCTCCTTCCCCTGCAACTTCTTCAGCACCGGTAGGGTCCCCCACCTGTACTACCGCTTCATACAGTTCTTTGTCCTCATCATAATCAAAGCCCATTCCGATGATAAAAGATGTGTTTTCAGGCTCCTGCCTATCCCAGCAACCGCCTGCAAAAAAACCTGCCATCACTAGTATGATCCCTAAAATAGATACTAGAAAACACTTTTTTTTCACTGCCGCTCATCCTTATTTGAGTAAATTTTATTTTTGTTAGATCCTATTCCTTTACCTGTTTTAACCCTGATAAAATAAGCGCCCCAGAGAAGACCATAAATTATAACAAAAATAGACATCATGTAGGGGAAAAATATCTCGGGGGAAAAGAATTCGTCTACCTGATAAATATTGTCAAAGGAATGAATGGATAGGGCAATCCAAGTCACCGCCATGGGACCTACAAGGGGTCTATAACTTTCCACGTTAAATAACTGAGAAACACCTTTTGCTCCGCAGTAAAGATAAACCGACAAGGTAATATATGTACCAAGGCCCCAGGCAAGTACGCTCAATATCTCCAGTCTCTCTAGAATTTCTGATCCATTAACATTCCTTAAAGTAAATAAAAATGGAAATTTTGCTTGTTTGGCCATCTCAGGTCCTACCAATCCGACAACTAATACTGTTAGCAGCATTATCAAAATGGAGGCCATGGAAACAGATACTAGAATAGATCTGACCCCTTTTTCAGGTTCATTAACATGGGGAAGTATTATGGTAACCGCCAAAAGCTGAACTGCCAAAGCACTAGAGGTAAGGGCAGAGCCAAGTATGGGCGTGACCCCTTGAGCCATAATGGGTTGAAACTGGTCTGGAAGGATTTCTGGTATTGGCAATAAGATACTTGCCCCCACCAGAACTATGTACCATAAAAAAATAAAGTCCGCCATTCTACCCAGGACTTCAATCCCCAGGTAGGAAGTTGCAGCAGCTAAAAAAACCATCCCACCGATAATAATAATAAGTGGAGTTCTTGGAAGAAAGGCGATGTTTATGAGTTCTGCGTAGATTCTCACATCTGTAGCGGCCAGATGTAAAAACAACCACAAAACTAAAAAGGCTATAAGCTTTCCCAATTTATTGCCAAGGAGTTTCTCTGCATAGGTAACGATAGACTCCCTTGGAAATTTAGTAGCAAGACCTACTATTATCAAAGTCATTATGACAGTAACGATAAACACAATAATAACCGATAGCCAAGCATCTCTACCCGCAGTACCTGTAGAAACCACGGGTAAAAAAGATAGAGCTAGAGAAGCCCTTATCAAGAAAATCATAAAAATTAGCTGCCTGTTTTCTATCTTTTCCACTGCCATGTTCTATCCTCCTGAGAAGATAAAAACCTTCAATCATTTTTATTGTCACCTTTATTGTTACCGCTCATATTATCTCTGGTACTATCATTTTTCGAAATGGGGTCTTCTCGCTCTTCAAGACCTTTAGGAATAAATTTTTTACCTTCCCCCTCTTTATCCTTGGTTTGCAAATAAGGATAACGCCCTCCCGTCAGTTTGGGTCTTTTTGTCTGATACCACCAGGGCATCCTGAAAAACAAGTCCTGCCAGCTACCTTTGATCATGGGTGCAATCGGTGCAAAATAGGGATAACCAAAAGACCTGAGGGAACACAGGTGAATCACAATCCCCAAAAACAAAAATTGAATCCCAAATAACCCCAGCACTGCTCCAGACAAAACCACTAAAAACCTGATCATCCTGCCGGTAACGCTGAGACTAAATGCCGGGGTAACAAAGGAAGATATGGCAGTCATAGCAACGATTATTACCACAGCAGGAGAAACAAGACCTGCCTGAATTGCTGCTTCTCCCAAAATTAAAGCTCCAACAATGCTCAAAGCCGGCCCTATCATACCCGGAAGTCTGAGCCCAGCTTCCCTGAGCATCTCAAACACCAATTCCATTATATAAATTTCCACAACTGCAGGAAAGGGCACCCCCTGCCTGGCAGACGTTATCCTGAGCAGTAGGGTACTAGGGACTAGCTCTGGGTGAAAATTGATAACTGCCACATATAAACCCGGGAGAAAAATGGAGATTAAAAAACCCAGGTGACGCATCATTCTAAGGAAGGAACCTATGGGGAAGAGTTCATAATAATCATCTGGAGCTTGAAGCATCTCGTCAAACCTGGTAGGTACAATCAAAACAAATGGAGTCCCTTCGGTAAATATAGCTACCCTGCCTTCTAGGATGTTGGCAGAAACGATATCAGTCCTTTCTGTCCTATGAATTAACGGAAATATCGTATAAGGGGTATCATTCAAATATTCCTCTATATACCCGCTCTCCAGGATATCTTCTAAGTTTATTTTATTGAGTCTGCTTCTTACCTCGTTTACTAGATCTTCATGACATAGGCCTTTGATATATGCAAAAGCTACTTGGGTCTTTGTCATATCTCCTATGACCATATTTTCTATCCAGAGATTGGGGTTTCTTATTCTTCTCCTGACCAGGGAAGTGTTCACATTCAAGGACTCTATGAACCCATCCCTTGGCCCCCTGATAGTCCGTTCAGACTCAGGCTCTTGAACAGCCCTTACCTGCCATTCTTTAGTGTCACATACTATGCCTTCATCTACCCCATTGATGAGGACAAGGGTTTCGCCGATAAGGATTTTATCAAAGATTTTTTCCAAGTTTGTCTCCCTGATAACCTCTTCATTGCTGTTGATCCTGCTAAATACCGTTTCCAAAGCTTGCCCGGGTTTATTCACCTCTACCCTGGTTTTAATAACTTCACCGGTGAGATCAGCCACAATTCTTTCCACAGCCCGGGCATCCTCTAGGCCGTCTATGTAAACTAAGGCAGCCCTAAGTTCTTTATCCCCAATCAAAAATTTTCGGATGATTAGATCATAGCTGTTACCCATTATATCCTTGATTTTATCCAGGTTGGCATTTAGGTCTTTTGCCAATGTTTCTGTCTTGAGCTGGCTCAACCGTTCATCTATATCCACGTCATCTTGCAGCCAATCATGAGTGACATTTTCAGTCTTGGTTTTAAATATGGCCTTTATCCTATCCAGGATACTCTGCAACTATATTCCTTCCTTTCAAATTAAAGGACAGCATTTATTTATGTCTTTTTTATTCTTTCAAAATAGCTGATTATTATACTTATTAACTATCCTTATGTCTTTTCTTTGTCGGATAAATCTTTGTCAGCAAAAAACCTACCCCTATAACCACAGTAGCAAGTACTCCTCCTTCAAGGCCAAAGTTTCCACCAGTGATGATATTGTCTTCAAGATACTCCACAGCATATACCCCTTCCATTGTGATACCGCTGACGGAAAAGCCAAATACATTTCCCTGAAAGAAATTCCAGGTTATGTGATATCCTATGGGCATCCAGAGGTTACCCGTCTTTATGAACATATAGGCAAAGAGAATCCCGACTAGAAAGATATTGAATATCCCCAGCGCAGACAGCTTTGGATTCATCAAGTGCATGACAGAAAAAATTGCAGAAGAACCAAGGACAGGTATTAGGATGTTTTGATAATTCAAAACCACTCTCATACAATATCCCCTGGCAAGTACTTCTTCTATTATTCCGACTACAATAAACAAGTACAGGCCGTAAATTAAATGAGAAGTTAATTCAGGGGCTAGCAAAGATCCCTCTAAATAAATTTGACCAGTTCCAAGAAGGAAGAAAAACATCAAAGCTATAGACGCCGCGCCCAAGACAAGGCCAAAACCAAGCTCTTTTAAGTTTGTTTGAAGACGAGAAAGGCCAATCTGATCAAAGCTCTTTTTGTCAATAAACCAAAGGACTATGATTATCCCCATGAATATGCTTACATGCTGCAAGGACATGAAAACATAAAAAAATCCCGTATCTGCAGTCGGATCTTCCACGAAATCCTGGGCAAATTTTTCATAATCAAAATCTGTCAAATTCATGGCTATTCCACCGAGTAATATCCCTAAAAGGTTCATAAATACTACGGTAAGAATAAAAATCAAAACCAGCTTCCAGCCGCCTCTTAGTTTCCCTGTTTCATTTATAAAAATCCTTTTGATCATCTTTTGCTATCACTCCTTAAAACACATTAAGCACGAATGAAGCACAAAATTAATCTTTTTGCTTCACTCATGCTTAATTGATTATAATCACAAAATATACCTTCCCTGCAGCTTTTAAGATATACTGCTTTTTAAGTCGAAGTCATCAGAATTCATCGGACATTCTTCTAAAAATGGCTTGATGGCTTTTGTAAGTTTCTCAAACTCCACTAGAAAAGCGTCATGGCCATGGAGGGAGCTAAACTGCTGGTTGATAACTTTCACTCCTGCCTTTTGTAACTCTTCCTTCATATGGTTTTTGAGAGAAGGAGGATACAACAGATCTTCTTCAATACCAACCAGGAGGACTTCTGCTTCTATTCTCGATAAGGCTTTTTGCAAATCGCCGTCATAGGGTATCCTCACATCATGGGTGTTCATGGCATCAATCAAGGTCAAATAAGTATTAGCATCAAAACGTTTGACGAACTTTTCTCCCTGATGCTCCAGATAACTTTCCACCTCGTGTTCTGCCCCTTCATACCTGATATCATGGCCAAACCTACTAAAGCGCTGGTTCAACAGTTCGCCGCTCTTATAGGTGAGCATGGCGGACATCCTGGCAAGAGCAAGGCCTTCATCAGGACTGACATCGTATTTATAATAATAGCCATCATAGAAGTTTTTATCCTGTTTTATAGCCTTTATGCCGATCCAATTAAAACCTATAGCATGAGAATTAAGCCAAAAGGGCGAAGCGATGATTATCGACTTATCCAGCTTATCCGGATACATAATGGACCACTCTAAAGACTGCATTCCGCCAATAGAGCCTCCTGCCACAGCATACCATTTTTCGATCCCCAGAACATCCATCATTTCTTTTTGCAGGTTTACAATATCCCTGATGTTTATCCTGGGAAAATCAGGGCCATAGGGCTCACCTGTATCAGGATTTATTGATATAGGCCCCGTTGTACCGTAGCAACTGCCTAGGACGTTCATGCAGACCAGAAAATAACGATTGGTATCAAATAACCTTCCCGGCCCGATTACAGGAGCCCAAAACCCGTCCCTCAAATCATCACTGCCACTTTCTACCCCGGCCTCACTGCTTCCGGTCAGGGCATGACAGATCAAGATGGCATTATCTCGATTTTTATTCAATTTTCCATAGGTGTTGTAAGCCACCTTAACATTATCAAGTTTTTCTCCGTTTTCAAGTTCAAAAGGAGCTTTCAGTTCATAAAAGTTTGGTTTCACAAATAATCTACTCCTTTAAGGCAAGGCTAAATAATCATAGCCCGGATATTTTTTAACCCAGCATCTAATTTCATTTTGAGGCTTGCTTAAGGGCCTGATCTAAGTCCTCTTTCAGATCTTCAATGTCTTCAAGTCCTACGGAAAGTCGGATCAGTTCCGGCAAAACCCCGGCTTTTTCCTGATCCTCTTTTGACAGCTGCTGATGAGTTGTACTAGCAGGATGGATGATCAAGGATTTTGCATCGCCCACATTTGCCAGGTGGGAGAATAGTTTCACCCTGTTTATCAGTTCTTCCCCTGCTGCAGCACCGCCTTTGATCCCGAAAGTAAACACCGCACCCGGACCATGTTTTAAGTATTTTTTGGAAAGCTCATGGTCCTTATGACTTTTTAAGCCAGCGTACTCCACCCACTCCACACAGGGATGATTTTCTAAAAACTCAGCGATTTTCAAAGAGTTTTCAACGTGACGTTTCATCCTCAAGGAAAGGGTTTCTACTCCCTGCAAAATCAAAAAACCATTAAAGGGGCTCATGCAGGCTCCCACATCCCTGAGGAGCTGGACCCTGATTTTTGTTATATAGGCAGAATCTCCGATGTCATTATAAACCAGGCCGTGATATGAGGGATCCGGTTCATTGAATTCGGGAAATCTCTCCTTGTTCCACGAAAAGTTACCCCCGTCTACAATAGCTCCTCCAATGGAGGTACCATGTCCCCCCAAAAACTTGGTCACTGAATGGATGACCACATTTGCACCATGATCTATAGGCCTGCACAAATATGGAGTAGCAAAAGTATTATCCACAATCAATGGTAAACCATTATCATTGGCTACCTTTGCCACATTTTCTATATCTAAAATACTTCCTTTGGGGTTTCCTATGGTTTCGGCAAAAACCGCCCTGGTTTTATCATTGATCAAGCTTTTGATGCCTTCAATATCATTTGGCTCCTCCACAAATCTTACAGTTAGCCCAAGCTTGGGAAGAGTATTAGCAAACAGCGTATGAGTTCCACCGTAGAGATGACTAGAAGCTATGATCTCATCTCCTGAGCGAGCAATATTCAAAAGGGAATATGTGATGGCTGCCTGGCCGGAAGCAACAGCAAGCCCTCCGACACCACCTTCTAAAGAGGCAAGTCTTTTCTCTAAGACCTCCAAAGTAGGATTTGTAATCCTGGTGTAGATATTACCTTCTTCCTCCAGGGAGAAAACTTTAGCAGCATGTTCAGGGCTTTCAAATACATAGGAAGTTGTCTGATAGATGGGGACTGCCCTGGAACCAGTCTCTTTATCTGGCTTATGACCTCCGTGGAGTTGTCTGGTTTCAAATCCAAGCTCCTGGCTTTCCAAATCCATAATAAAAACCCCCTGTGAATTCTTATCCAGGAGGCTTGAGATAGCCAAATAGCCGTTTTTAGCATCGCAAACCCTTATCATCCGGTACCGGTACCTTTTCTCCGGTACCGCAGGTATTGGCACCTTGCGAAAATTAACTAATGAAACATTTTCGCTGGTTGCCGGGCTTCATAGGGCCAGTCCCTCAGCCTCTCTGGATAAGGTATAATATTTTAATCTGTTCTATACTTTTTTCAAATCAAACAATAAATAATATTTAGTCATAATATACATGTAAATAAAGATATTGTCAACTATAAATTGACCCTATAAATTGACTCTACTGTAAGTTGACCCTACCAGTTTTTCAGTTTTTTCTTTCCACTCTTCGGATCTTTTTTCTATCCTATCCGCCAGCTCCCCTGACAAAACATTGTCAGCCCCGGGGTGAGTAGCTTCTGCCCCTGATTCATTAACAATATCTTTTAGAGCTTTTGGGACATCTATTATTGGGCAGGGCCTTAGCATGTTATGGCTAAAGGGCTGTCTTTTCTGATAGGCTCTAAAAATCGGAGTTTTGAGAATTTCTTTCAAAGACTTTCCTTGTATGTTGTCGGCAGCAAAGTGGACAAAAGCGCAGGGTTCAACATCCCCACTAGCGGTAATATGAAAGTACCTTCTTCCACCGGCAATACATCCACCGGGCAAAGAAGCATCATTCCAAAAATCGGCAATTTGAAGGGGTTTGTTCATCCTGATCTCCTTTACCCGTTTTACCAGCCAACTTCTTTGCTCCGGAGTCAGCATCTTGGAGATATCAGGTTCGCTACCAATGGGAATGTAGTGAAAGGACCAACCGTACAGAGCCCCTTTTTGGATCATGGTGTCCAAAAATTCATCGGACATGGTCTCCTCACAGTTTTCTCGCGTCAAGGTAACGCTGAACCCGATAGGAACTCCTACCTCCCTTAGATTTTTCATGGCTTTAAGAACCTTGTCATATACCCCTTTTCCTCGCCTTGCATCAGTTGTGTCCCTACCACCTTCCAGGCTCAAAGTAACGCTTACATTACCGATTTCTTCTAGTTTTTCCGCGATCTTTTTGTTTATCAAGGTACCGTTAGAGTAAACCATGAATGCTGTATCATGATGTTTTCTAAACAGTTCAAACAAACGCGGCCACATAAATGGTTCTCCACCTGATAGGGCGATAAAATATATCCCCAGTTCCTTACCCTCAGTGATGATTCTATCCACTTCTTCGAATTTAAGGGAGTTATGTCTTTCATAAGCTCCTGCCCAGCAGCCGGTACAATTGAGATTGCACTTACTAGTTGGGTCTATCAAAATAGTAAAGGGCACATTAACACCGAGATTAGCTGCCATTTTATTTTGTCTTGGAACCCCCATTAACATGGCATTGAGAAAAAGATTAACAAGCCCCTTTTGTTGCACATTTTTACTGACATTGGCAAAGATCCGCTGTAGGTATTCCTGTTTTACCGGATCATTTTCAAGCTGATACCTTGCATCCTCAATCAACTTGTAATGATTAGGTGAAATCGGACCTTTTTTGATAAGCTCCATGGTTTTGATTAAATTATTATAGGGATCTTTCTCTAAGTATGATACAGCTGTTTTAAACACCCTGTCTCCCAAAAACTGTCTTGCCCGCTCCTTGATGTTTGTTTCAATGGTAATGCCCAAAGTTTAATGCCTCCTGTTTCTTTAGTAAATAACTCTGTTCAAGTTAACCGCTGTTATATTTTATTTATTGTTAACTTTGCTTTTTAAGTTTTTGCTAAGAGTAGAAATTTTATACAGGAGGCTTTACCTACCTACTAACTTTTCATGTTTTGGGTTTTCACACCACAACCAGTAATGAAAATAACTGATTTATTTTATTGCTGCAGTATATGGAGATAAGATTAAGTTTTTATTAAACTTCGTAGACCTTAAATAGAAGCTTTTAAGTCCCTGATAAAGCTGGATATTTTTGCAAAGTCATCTGGACTATCCTGCAGTTTTTCTATTCTTTTAACTATAGCACTTCCCACTATTACCCCGTCTGCGATTTTAGAAGCTTCCTTAGCCTGCTCAGGGTTTGAAATGCCAAAACCTATTGCCAGGGGAACGTCTGTATATTCCTTGGTTTTTTCTATAGCATTTCGAACCTGGAGGTCAAAACTTTCCCTGGTACCGGTAACTCCCGCCACTGACACGCAGTAGATAAATCCCCTGGCTCTCTTGGCAACTTTTTCGAGCCTTGTTTCGGATGTTGTAGGAGAAATAAAAGTGATCAGGTCCAGCTTCCCTTCGGCTTCTCTTTCCAATCTATCCCGTTCTTCCCAGGCAATATCCGGTATCACTAGACCATTTAGCCCGGCCTGGTAAAAATCATTAATGAATTTTTCCCTTCCGTAATTGAAGATGGGGTTGAAATATGCCAATAATACCAAGGGCTTATCGGTTTTCGACCTGATTTTTTTCACCAGTTCAAGGACATCTTCTATTTTGGTACCCTTGGCCCTTTCAGAAGCTTCTTGAATCACAGGGCCATCTGCCAGGGGATCAGAATAAGGTAGCCCCAGCTCAAGGATATCCCCTCCATTGTCCAAAATCTCTAAAGCAAGTTTTTCAGTGCTTTCCATATCAGGGTCTCCGGCCATAATAAACGGAATCAATACCTTTTCTTGTTTATTTCTTTTAGCTTTAATGTAGTCTTCGATAACGCTTCTAGACTTTTTCTCTTGTGCTTTCATCACAGTCAGCCTCCAATCGAGAAATCTCTTCCACATCCTTATCCCCTCTACCTGACAGATTAACTACGATAATGGGAGCTTCAATGGTAGTTTCAATGGTGGCTAGTTTTTTAATATAAGCCAGGGCGTGAGCACTCTCTAGGGCCGGTATTATCCCTTCGGTTTTGGAGAGTAGATAAAAAGCATCTAGGGCTTCTCTATCATCAACAACTTTGTATTGGACTCTATCGATGTCCTTTAGATATGAGTGTTCCGGGCCAATTCCCGGGTAGTCCAAGCCTGCCGAAATTGAATGGACTGGTTCTATCTGACCTTCCTCGTCTTGCAGGAGATAACTCTTGCTTCCGTGCAAAACCCCGCTGGTGCCGTAATTTAACACGGCAGCATGACGACCTCTTTCTATTTTTTCTCCCCCTGCCTCAACTCCGATAAGCCCTGCCTTTCCCTCTATGAATGGATGCATGATCCCTATGGCATTACTGCCACCTCCCACACAAGCCGCTACATAGTCAGGCATTTTCCCTTCCAGGGTCTGTATTTGTTCTTTCGTCTCCTCCCCTATAATTCTTTGAAAGTCACGAACAATAGTGGGATAAGGATGAGGGCCTACAACTGAACCGATTAAATAATATGAATCTGATACATTGCCAACCCAGTACCTTATCGCTTCATTTGTAGCATCCTTCAAGGTTTTACTACCCCTTTTCACGGCTTCTACCTGGGCTCCGAGAAGCTTCATCCTAAATACATTTAGCTCCTGGCGACAAACATCTTCTTCGCCCATGAAGACCTTACATTCCAATCCCAACAGGGAAGCTACAGTGGCAGTAGCAACTCCATGCTGACCTGCTCCTGTTTCTGCTATCAATTTTCTTTTTCCCATCTTCTTAGCCAGTAAAGCCTGGCCTACTGTATTGTTTATCTTATGGGCCCCGGTATGACAAAGGTCTTCCCGCTTGAGATATACTTTTACATTTCCAAGGGCCCTAGAAAACCTCTCGGCAAAATAAAGGGGTGTAGGTCTACCAACGTAATCCTTCAATAAACCTTCCAATTCTTGCTTAAATCCCGGCTCATCTTTATATTTTTCATAAGCCATTTCCAATTCTTCCAAGGGGGCCATCAGGGTTTCTGGAACATATCTCCCCCCGAATTCACCAAAATACATTTTCCTGCCACCTCCATATTTCTACAATAAATTTTTTCATTTTCTCGTGGTCCTTATGAACTTTTTTATCCACTAGATTTTCTTGACTCTTTAGACTACCTTGCTTTTTTCCATTCCCATCCATTTCTTTCCTCTCGGATTCTATCCCACTGCTTACATCCACCCCCAAAGCAGAGGTCTTCTCCAGAGCTGCAAATATATTATCAGGCTTCAATCCCCCTGCCAAGATCAAGGGTATATCGGTCTTATTTTTGATCTGGTTGAATAATTCCCAATTAAAGCTCTTGCCTGTACCGCCGTGATAATTATTGTCATAGGCATCAAGAAGGTATCCCTGGCAATGATCCCGGGCCGAAAAACCTGCTATTTCTTCAATGCTTTCTAGGTCTTTAACCTTAAAGGCTTTGATAATTCCTACTGTGGGATTGTTTTTTTGAAGCACTTTTTTAAGTTCTTGTACGTAGTCTTCCCCTTCATCGCCGTGAAGCTGGATATAATTTAATAAACATTCTCCGGCAATGGATTGGATCAGCTCAATATCTTCGTTGACAAAAACCCCAACCTTGGATACAAAAGGGGGTAAACACCTGGAGATTTCCCTGGCTTTTTCTACAGTTATCTTTCTCTTACTGTCTGCAAAAACATAACCCAGGGCACTTATTCCAAGTTTTGAAGCGAATTTAGCATCTTCTACGGAAGTAATACCGCAGTATTTAACCCTTACCAAAGAAAATCACCCTTTCCTGGAAAATTATCTTCCCAGTCGCCAAAAGTGAACATTAGTAGGTAGCAAAGGATATAGATAGCAAAATTTACAAATTATATTTACAAATGTCAAGAATTTTCACTGTAATGTCCCTGCTTTAGTTCTTTGATTTTACTGGCCGGATCATGACTTGTGACCATGGATTCCCCTATCAAAACCCCGGCAACTACAGCACTTTTTCCATCGCCATCGTCATCATCATCGCCTGGAGAAAGGCTTTTAAGATAATCTATATCTTTTCTTTCTTTTATCCCGCTTTCGCTGATGACTACTTTATCCGGTGGTATATGGGGCAAAATTTCAGCGGTATTTTCTAGGGAGGTCTTAAATTCTCTCAGGTTTCTGTTGTTTATCCCTATCAACCTTGCTCCTGCTCTTAAAGCTTTATCTAGCTCTTCTCTGGTATGAACTTCAATTAGGGGAGTCATACCAAGCTCCACAGTCAAGTTTATATACTCCTTCAAATCATCCTCATCCAGGATAGCACATATAAGCAGCAGAAATGATGCTCCCATGATCTTACTTTCGTAAATCTGATACGGATCTATGATAAAATCTTTTCTTAATAGGGGTAGGTGGGTGAGATTCAAGACCTCACCGAAGAGTTCTTTGCTTCCCATGAAGTGATCTTCCTCGGTGACAACAGAGATAATATCCGCTCCACCTTTTTCATATTCCTGCACTAATTCTGGCAAATCCAGTTTAAAATCAAACTTTCCTTTGGAAGGTGAAGCAAGCTTTACTTCTGCAATCACCATCATTTTTCCCCCGGCGTTATCACTTTTGCCAATTTCGTCAAGGATGTTATTAGCCAGAAATCCTTTACCCGTGATTTTTTTTGCTTCTTCTTTAAGTTCTGCATAGCTTTTCTCTCTTTTAGCCTGTTCTACTCTTTTTTGTTTGGTTTTCGTTATCTCATTGAGGATCAAACTACACCACGCTCCCGGGTGAGTTCTCTTAATGTTTCCAGCTTTTTCATGGGTTTTCCCTCATCAAGCCTTTTTGAGACCAGCTCTACCCCTTCTTTTAAATCTCTTACCTTGTCAGCTATCAATAGACAAGCCGCTGCATTTAAAACCACTACATCCCTGCAGGGGCCTTTTTTGCCTTTTATGATATCTAGAATTATCTCTGTGTTGTGATTTTTATCGCCGCCCTCTAACTCCCTTTTTGATACCGTTTCGAAGCCGTAATCCCTAGGATCAAGATAAAATTCCCTTATTCTACCCCGGTCAAGTTCAGTAACCTTGGTTTTATCGCACAAGGTTATCTCATCCATCCCATCTAGACCATGGACCACCCATGCTTTCTCCCCTCCCAGCTCCTTTAGAACTTCTGCCATTATTCCGGTGAGCTTCTCATGATAAACCCCGATCAGTTGTCTTTTAGCCCCAGCCGGATTTGTCAGGGGACCGAGGAGATTGAAGATCGTCTTTACCCCCATCTCCTGGCGGGGTTCTTTTGCATGTTTCATGGCCTCATGGTGAAGGGGAGCGTACAAAAACCCGAATCCTACTTCCTCTATACTCTTCTTAACCTGGTCAGGAGAAGTGCTGATGTCAATCCCAAGGGTTTCTAAAATATCGGCACTGCCACAGGAACTAGAAACAGCCCTGTTCCCGTGTTTTGCTACCTTTAAACCGCACCCTGAAGCAACCAGGGCAGTGGCCGTAGAGATATTAAAAGATGAACTGCTATCTCCTCCCGTTCCACAGGTATCTATTATTTCCCGGGAAATTTCAGTTTTATTATAATTATCATTATCATTCTCACTTTTTGGATTTGAAAGTTCTATCTTTTTACTCTTTTCTCGCATTGCCCTGGCAAAGCCGGTGATCTCCTCAACTGTTTCTCCTTTCATCTTCAGAGCGGTGATCACTGAAGCTAGCTGGGCTGAGGTCAGCTCTCCGGCCAAGATCCTTTGCATCAAATCTTCACTTTCTTCCGGGGTCAAATCTCCTCTTTCAGTTACTTTAGCAATACAGCCCTTAATTTTGGACTCTGCTTTCATCTCTTTCATTACAGGGCACTCCTTCCTTGATAAAATTAGATAAAATCTTCATCCCTTCAAGGGTTTTGATGGATTCCGGGTGAAATTGAACCCCTTCTACTGGATAGTCCATATGCCTGATTCCCATTATTTCAGCCTCTTCAGATCTGGAAGTAATGGTAAGAGAGTCAGGAAGACTTCCTTCCTTGATTATCAGGGAATGGTACCTGGTAGCTTCAAAATCCTGTTCTACCCCTCGGTAGATTCCCTGTTCATCATGATTAACCCTGGATAGCTTTCCATGCATGAGCCTGTCGGCTTTAACGACTTTGGCCCCAAAAGCAGAGCCGATGGCCTGATGTCCCAGGCATACTCCTAGAATAGGAACCCTTTCCCGGGAAAATTCCTTTATTATCTCCGGTACAACCCCGGTGTCTTCTGGCCTTCCAGGTCCCGGGGAAATAACTATCCTGGTTGGATTACATTTCATTGCCATCTTTAGGGTGATTTCGTCGTTACGATAGACTGCCAGGTTATCATCAAGCTGACCTAGAAACTGCACCAGGTTGTAGGTAAAAGAATCATAATTATCCAACACTAATATCATTTTTTTCACCTCCATGGGCTTTATGGACTACCTTGAGTAAAGCTCTGGCCTTAGAACGAGTTTCTTCGTATTCATTTTCCGGGATGGAATCTGCCACAATACCAGCCCCTGCCTGGATATAACCTTTATCGTCTTTAACCACCATGGTTCTAATGGTAAGGGCGATATCCATATTGCCGTTAAAAGCCATATATCCCACTCCCCCAGAATAAGGACCTCTTTTCACCGGTTCTAGTTCATGGATTATTTCCATGGCCCTGATTTTTGGCGCTCCGGTCACAGTACCTGCAGGAAAACAAGCTTTCAACGTGTCTATCATGTCATAGTCAGAAGCTAGCTCGCCCTTGACCTCGGATACCATGTGCATAACATGAGAGAAGTTTTCTATCTCGAACTCTTCTGTAACTTCTACACTTCCGTAAGAAGAAATTTTCCCGATATCATTTCTACCCAGATCTATCAACATCAAGTGTTCAGCCCTTTCCTTAGGATCATTTAATAGATCCATGGCCAGTTCCTTATCTTCCCTTTCATTTTTACCCCTGGGCCTAGTACCTGCGATAGGCCTGGTATAGACATCCTCCCCTTCTTGCCTAACCAGCATCTCAGGAGAAGCACCAACTACCACAAACTCATCAAAGTCCAGATAGTACATGTACGGAGAAGGATTAACCGTTCTCAAGGTCCTGTAGATTTCCCAGGAAGATTGATTTAACTGGACCTCTTGACAGCGGGAGAGGACGACCTGGAATATATCTCCTTCTTGGATGTATTCTTTAGCTTTTTGGACATCTTCTTTGAATTTATCGGGATGATAGCTTGACTTCACCTGGGTTACACCTTTGATCGGTAAATTTTCTTCTTTACCGGATTGTTTTTTTTCAGTTGAACCGGGAAGGTTTTTAGTCCCTTTTTCCATGAACTTAGATAGCCTTTCTACTTCCTTATCGTATATTTTCTTAAGCTCCCCAGGGTCATCTATTCCCTTAATATCCACATTTATCACCCCGATGTGCTTATTGTACAAGCGGTCATATATCATTACCACTCGGGGAAATACCAGGCAGATATCGGGAATATTTAGCATATCGGTTTTATTTTTGGAAAAACCTTTATTTTCTTCGATAAAGTTAATCGTTTCATAGCCGAAATATCCCACTCCGCCCCCATAAAACCTGGGCAGCCCTTCCACTAGGGGGGAAGTATATTCTTTGTACAGATTTCTCAATACCTCCAGGGGATTGGAATTGTCAAAAGTTTCGCCAAAGCCTTTTTTTCCAAGTTCTTGGGTTTCGGTCTTTATATAAACCTCACTGCCATAACTTTTGAAAGTCATAAAAGGGTCAAAACCGATAAAGGAGTACCTGGCTAGCTTCTCCCTTCCCATCCCGCTTTCTAACAAAAACACGGGATTTTCATCCGCTAACTTTTCATAAAGGGTTATTGGAGTTTCTCGATCTGCCACTGCAGATGTATAGATGGGCAATATCCTGTAGTCTTTAGACAAACTCTTGAATTCTTCAAAATCCGGACTTACCATAGTAGAAACCTCCTTCAAGATCAAAAATATTTTTATGAACAATAAAAAAACCTTTCATCCTTATAATGAATATAAGGACGAAAGGTTTGCTTTCGCGGTGCCACCTTATTTAACCACCTGTAACTCATCTCATATCACTAAAATTCAATCCACCCATCCATTGAAAACAAGTGACATGATTTTTACAGGGGTCCCCTCTTCCAGGTACGGGACTTATTTATAAGTACAAAACTTTTTAGTCCGATACCCTGCTCCTTTTAACGGTAGAGCTCTTCCGGTGAAGCCTACTCCCTTCCATAGCTCATATTTAAAATACGAACATGGTGGTTTTGGTTCACAGCTCCCGGGGCCATTCACTATAATTTCCTTTATCGGTTCTCACCGTACCCGACTCTCTGTAAAAAGAAAACTCACAGCTACTCTTCCCAATCTTAGCCTTTACAAGGGATTTATTATTGAGTTTTATCACTTAATTTTATCCTAGTTGCCATTTAGCATACTACTAATTTTATATATTGTCAACAATTAATTTGCAATCATTAATCTACAATCAAGTTGAATAGCTTTCTTTAAGGTAACGTATATAATCTTGACTTTGTTGATCTGCGATCCACTTTTTAACAGTCCTGAATCCATAAAATCTGAAAAACAACCTGATAAAGTTAAAGCGGCAGGCTACCTGCATGCATCTTTTAAAGGAATAAAACCTGGCCATTTGTTTCATGAGCTGGATTTGGAGATCATAAGGGCTAACCTGGGCGGGCCTATGGACAACATGATGCCCATCATAGTATTCCCAGTTGGTATTTATCAACCTGCCCTGCTCTTTGAGGTCTTCATAGAAAGGTGTCCCAGGCAGGGGCGTCAGGCTGAGAAGTTGAATGGTGTCAATTTTATGCTTTAAAGCAAAGTCCACGGTTTTTTTGGGCGTATTGATATCATCATTGTCTCCTCCCACTACAAACATCCCGTGAATCATAATGTCCCTTTCCCTGATAGCTTTAATCCCTTGAATGGTCTCCTCTATCTCCAGACCTTTTTTATATTCCTTCAATGTTTCCGGGTTAATGCTTTCAAAGCCGATATAAACCATGGAAGCACCAGCTTCCTTCATGAGGTCAAGAAGCTCTGGATCGTTGGCAATATCTACCCTGACCTGAGCTGACCAGCTGACCTCAATTCCTCGCCTTATCATTTCCCTTAACATCCTTTTTGTCCTATCTACATTGGCTGCGAAATTATCGTCGTAAAAAAATACATGCCTTGCCGTGGTATTTTCCAGCTGGTCGATTACAGGATCAATATCACAAAAACGGTATTTTCGCCCGAACATCTGAATGACAGAGCAGAAGTTGCAACCATAAGGACAGCCTCTAGAACCTATGACAGGTTTAAGCTTCATTTTTTCACTACCTTCGATAAGATCAAAATCTGGAAATGGAAGTTCATTTACCTCGGCAAAGGGTGCCCTATCATTTTTAATTATTCTTCCATTTTCATCTCTGTGGGCAAGTCCAGGAATTTCTCCTGGCTTTTCTCCTTTTTCTAGGGCATCCACCAGGTCACAGATGGACTTCTCTCCTTCTCCTACCACAACATAATCCGCGTGTTCCAAAGCTTCATCAACCATGAAACTAACGTGAGCTCCTCCAATCACTACGGGTATATCTTTGTTCGTCTTTTTAATCTCATCACTCAACCTGTACGCCCTAGGTGCCGTAGAAGTAGTAGTTGAAAGCCCGATCAAATCGGATTCTAGTACCCTCTCCATATCAACACCTTTAATTTCCTCGGCAAAAATCTTAACATCGTGTCCAAGGTCTCTTAAAATCGTACCTATCAAAGGCAGTCCCAATCTGGGCAGCATCACCCTGCTATAAACATGAACTCCGGGTGATTTGGGCTCAATTAATGTGATTTTCAACTTTCATACTCCCCCTTTTTGCTTAACTTTTTTCAAATATGCGAGCTTCTCTACGTTTTAATAGCAAGTAGAATACTACGTACAGGAAGATACCAACGACAAAAGCATTGATGACAGAGCCAATAAGAAAATCCTGAGAAAACCCCTGCAAAGCTTCAAAGATTGTTTCAGGTGATTCAAAAAAATTTTTCACTCTATCAAAAGACAGGGTGTCGAATTGAAGATAATCACTTTTTGCCGGATTTTTCGCCTCACTATTGATAGAGGCACCTGTTACCGCCCTACCTGTGATAAAGTTCAGAGTATAAAATAAAGGAATAAATATGCTAGTACCTAAATTCAAAGTCAACCCCGCTACAATATGCCCCCTTAGGATTTTGGTGGCCAAAAATGTCAGCACAGGGCCTATACCTAACGAAGGAATAAAGTTCCAAAACATAGCAACAGCCACCCCGATGGCGATCTTTTTCGGGGTAGCATTCATACTCATGATACTGATGATTTTATCTTTAAGCTCCGTTATCTTATTTGTCATTTAATCACCTGAGTATATATTTACCTGTTCTACATTTTACCACTTGTAAGCCGATTTTTGAAGTTATAGAAAAAAACATCATCATAATTTAAGTAAAATCCTCCATTTAAGCCTGATTGGACCTAATTTAATATTTTGAAGTTTAGCTTAACTCCTTGACAGCTAGCTTCTTTATTATTATGGTTAATTAGGCCATATTTTAAAATGCAATTCAATGAATTGTTCGAAAAAATTAACACACAGCGAAAATTGTAGATTTCACAGTTTTCGCTGAATATATGAATATAAATAGAGGAAATCAGTAATTATTTCTAGAAGAAGTTAATTTGTGACAATGAATAGCACTACAGGGGAAACTATAAAATTTATTCACTCACTAGACTGTTTTGTCTAAACATGGAGGTATGATAAAATTAATACCGCAATAGGAATACCAAGAGGCTTATTTTATCACCTGTTTGCAGATGGCTGGATCACTTTTTTTGAAGATTTGGGTTATGAAGTCAAAGTATCTAGTATTTCAAATAAAAAAATATTAAATGAAGGCACAAAACTAGCATTATCTGAAACTTGTCTGCCGGTAAAGTTCTATTATGGGCATGTTTTGGAATTGGCTCAAAAAAAGGTGGATTACATCTTTGTCCCCAGACTGGTCAGTTTTAATAAAAAGGAATACCTATGCCCCAGATTTATGGGGCTCCCCGATACAATAGAGCATAATATACCAGATACCCCTCCCTTGATAGTACCTACTATTAATTATAATAACAAGGAAACCTGGAAAAATGCAGCTTTGGAAGTTGGCAAACAATTGGGAGTATCCCCAGTTAAGAGTTATAAGGCTTATATCAAGGGAGCCTTAAAAGAACGCAACAAAGCAAAGGCTAAGGAAGCCGAGTTAAACCAAGTCCTCACCAATGCAAATAAAAAGATAGCCCTGATAGGTAGAGATTACATACTAAACGACGAAATAACGGGTACAAGTATTAAGGAAAAGATAAAGTCCTCGGGATATGAAATCATCACCTCAAATATGTTCAATGATAGGGAGGTAATGGAAGGAAATAAGTACATTGACAAAAAGCTGTACTGGACTTTGAATAAAAGGCTCTTCGGCAGCGCTATGAGCCTGGTAAGTAAAGGGCAGGTTGATGGGATAGTGCAGGTGATAGCCTTTGGCTGCGGACCCGATTCTATTGTATGTGAGTTGATAGAGAGAAAAATCAAGCGGATTAGCTCTATCCCCAATATGACCCTTACCCTTGACGAGCACACTGGAGAGGCAGGCATGTTCACAAGGCTTGAGGCTTTTTTTGACCTGCTAGAAAGGAGGAAGACTAGCTGATGAAAATGACTTTTCCCCATATGGGCAATATCTGGGTAGTTGGTAAATCTCTATTCGAAGATCTGGACCATGAAGTAATTGTGCCACCAAAAAATACCAAAAGGACCCTTGAGCTGGGGACCACTCATTCTCCAGAGTTTGCCTGTTTTCCCCTAAAGGTAACCTTGGGGAATTTTATAGAAGGTGTCGAAAGGGGAGCTAATACATTTTTCATGGCAGGTGGGGGTGGTCCCTGTAGGTTCGGATTGTACGGGCACGTGCAAAAGGAAGTGCTGAAAGACTTGGGTTATGATATAAACGCTATAATCATCGACCCTCCTTCTGTTGGTCTGGGCGATATGATCTCCAAAATTTTGAAAGTGAAAAACGGAGCTTCCATCATAAACACCAAAAATGCCCTTCAAAAAGCTTGGGCAAAGATACATGTCCTAGATTATCTTGATAAAAAACTCAGTATCAGCCGCCCATATGAAAGAATAGGTTCTAAAGTCAAAGATTCTTGTGATGATATTCATGCCGACATAATCAACTTGGTCAATCAAGAAACAAATCTCAAGCATATTTATGGAATTAAAGAAGAAATAGATCATCGCATCAATAATCTAAATTTGATTCCCCGGCCAAGTAATCCTGTTAAGGTGGCCATTGTGGGTGAGATATACATGGTTTTAGAGCCCTTTGCCAATTTCCAGATAGAAAAACGCTTGGGAGAAATGGGATGTGAAGTAACCAGGGGCATTTACCTAAGCGATTGGATCAAAGAAAATATCTTCTTCGCAAGCAGGAAAAAGACAAACAATAAGAAACAAAAAATAAGGCAAAGTGCCAAACCTTATATCAAACATTTTGTAGGCGGTCATGGCAGGGAATCTGTGGGAGAAGCGATCATGTATGCTGGGGAAGGTTTCGACGGGGTAATACACGCAGCTCCTTTTACCTGCATGCCTGAAAATACAGCTCAAAGTGTGTTCCCAGTAGTAAGCGAAAAATTCAATATACCTGTACTTTCCATGATATTTGATGAGCAGACTGGGGAAGCCGGAACCGTTACCCGGTTGGAAGCTTTCACCGACCTGATTAAGAGAAAAAGGAAGACCGCTTAATAAATGAGAACCAAAAAATAAAGTTGGGGACCAGTATTTACCTCCCAACTTTATTTTTATTTGATCTATCTTCTCCCCACCGGCATAACATATAACGGGGATTCTTTTGGCGAAAGCTCCATGACTTCACTAACATGGTCATCATGGAAGGCTCCAACTGCAACTGTTCCAAGGTCCATGGCTTCGGCCTGTAAGTAGATATTTTGAGACATATGCCCGGCTTCAATGATAGCATATCTAACTCCTCGCTCTCCATAGCCCCTTTTAATCTTATCATACAGAGCCGTTATCACAATATTAGCAGGAGCATCTCGAACAAATCTCTGGTTCAAGCAGGCCTTGCAGAGTCCACTTCGTTTATCACCTTCTACCGCCAATTCAAGCTCATGTTTTGAAGGCAGATACCTATATATAGAAGCTTCTATATTTTCTACAGAACCCGCCATCAAATATATTTTCATGGGATAAATCCCACCTGCCGAAGGTGATTTCCCTGCCGACCACAGAATTTGTGATATTTCCTCAAGTTTAATAGAATCTTCACGATACTTTCTGACAGATTTGCGATTTTCCATAGCCTTTTCCACGGAAAAGTCACTATCCTTGACTGGCTCAGGTAGTCTTAGCATCAATCCCACCTCCTAGTCACTATTTTCGCTATTTATATTCATTCACCTAATTCACCTACAAGTAACAACAGAACAGAAATCAAGACCAGGTATAATGAAAAGTAGGTCAGTTTCGTCTGCTTAACCAAATAGATCAAAGTCTTTATCCCTACCAGGGCAAAGAAAAAAGAAACTATAAAAGCTACCACCATTTCACCAGGATAATCGTTAAACAAATGAGCCTCCATGTCGGGAATCTTAATGATAGAAGAGCTTATGATCACCGGTACAGAGAGATAAAAAGAATAAGACAGGGCACTTTCTTTATCAAAATCATTTAACAGGGCCCCTGCCACCGTAGCACCAGCCCTAGAAATACCCGGGATAACAGCTAACCCCTGCCATATCCCGATTATTACTGAATCGTAAAGACCTATACCCGTCAACTTTTTCTTTAGTTTTCTTCCACCTGTAACGCTGATGTTTTTTTCGACCAAGTACAAGAGTATCCCACTGAAAAACAATCCTCCAGCGATCAAATATGTCCCTTTGAGCAAATCACCTAGGATGTTTTCCATCAAAAGGCCAAGAACCCCTGTAACTAAAGTACTTATAATTAGGAAAAACCCTGTTCTAAACATCTTATCCCCTAGTTGGATAAATGTTTTAAAAAAGTAATAGATTACTGCTAAAATGGAAGCTAGGTGTAAAAATACTTCAAGGGTCAATCCAGGAAATGAAAGTCCTAGGACTTTCTCTACAAGGATGATGTGGGCGGTACTAGATATAGGCAAAAACTCGCTAATCCCCTGAACAGCCCCTAAAATAACAGCTTCTATATAATTCAACCCGAAAACCTCCAAAAATAAAGTATAATCTAAAATAATAAATCGGGTTAAATTATATGATATTAGAACCAAAAATATGGCTGTTACCAGGAGGTATCAACTTCTATTAAAGTGTTCCCGGTAATCATGGGATTTCAAGTAATTTTTAGATTTAAAGAACCTGTTCATACAGTTTATTAGCTTTAAGGAATGAAACCATAAGGACGGTGTAGAAATAACATCTTTTATGGACTTTAAATTTGGCTTTTTAATCCCGTTCATATATGTTTTTTTCCATAATTTCGCAAATTCTTCGTAAAATTTATCCAAAGGTAGTTTTGTCGGCAGTACAGTATGAAGTAGGTCATATAGATGACATTCTTCTGTGATTATCCTATCTTTAACTTCTTCATACAGAACCGTTCCAGGTAGGGGAGTTAGAATGGAATAAGAAGGTGTTTTGACACCTTTTGCTTTAATATAATTGAGCATGGTCTCAAAATCCTTTTCATCATATGAGGGGTCGACAATGAAAGAAGATGTAACCCCCATCCCCCTCTTTCTCAATTCATACAATGCCAACTCATTATTTTTGATGGTATTTCTTTTCTCTAAGTCATTTAGACCTTTTTGATCAATCTGCTCAAACCCTATAAAGACCGAAGAAAGACCGACTTCACGCCATAAATCTAAAAGTTCCAGGTTAGAAAATATGTCATCGCTTCTTGCTTGAATGCTGAAATACTTTTTAACCCCAGCTTCTTTTAACATTTCACCTATCTTATAAGCCCGTTGAATATTGGCAAAAAAATTGTCATCGGTAATCAAGATGGTCTCCCCTGGAATTTCTACAATCTCCTCAAACACTCGCCTGGCACTTTTCATCCTGTAACTACTGCGATAAAACTGCCACACACTACAGAACTTGCATTTATAAGGACAACCCCGGGCTGTTTCCAGGGCATAAACAGGTCGCCTAAGCCCAAGATAATAATGCTTACGATACTTCGATACCAAATCTCTTCTAGGAGAAGGCAGAAGATCTAAGTTTTGAATCAAAGGCCTCGAATCTGTTACATATTGCTTTGTAGCACCACTTTGATTTACATTGTACGCTATCCCGAGAATGTTTTCTAGGTGGCCTCCCCCTTCATAGACATCTGTAAGTTCTTTTACGATCTCCTCTCCTTCCCCCAGGGCTATGGCATCTATGGAATAGTCCTTAAAGTGATGGGGATTTGTAGCAGCATGATGTCCTCCTACAAATACAAGGGGATCATTTAGTCTTGACTTGAGCTTTCTAGATATAGCAAGGGTATTGTCCAGGTCTACAGTAAAAGAACAGGAAATCCCGCACATGTCAGGTTCAAAGTTCGTTGCTTCTGCTACTATTTCATCTAGATCCATGAAATCTAGGATTTTAACCTCATGGCCTTTTAAAGCACCAGCGAGCATCTCTAACCCCAGTGGTTCAATGGGCATGAGACTTCTAAATCCAATCCCAAGCCGCCTGGGTTGGATCAACAAGATTTTCATCTAAATCAACCTCCTGAACTTTTAGTGCTCCCCATAGACCCCTCTCTCATAAAACCTCTCTTTCTTAAATCTCTCTAAATTTATTCTTTATCTTCTTCATCCAGGTTTTCCTCGCCGGTATCTTCTTCGTCAATTTCACTATCTAATTCACTATCTAATTTACTCTTATCTACATCGTCCATGTCGTCCTCAATCTTTTGCCCTTCATTGACAACATCCGCCAGATCTTGATTATCTTCCACCTTTTTAATCAGGTCAGAAACAGTGTACTTTGAAAAGATATCCCCGATCTCCATAGGAAGAGGGAAGAATAAAGTGGAACTTCTTTCAGCCGAAATCTCTGATGCAGTGCGCAGGGTCCTAAGGGTAAGACCTCCGGGTTGTCTTGAAAGGACTTCAGCTGCCTTTGCCAGTTTGATAGCTGCCTGCTTTTCACCTTCCGCTTGGATTACGATGGAACGTCTTCTACGCTCGGCTTCTGCCTGTCTACCGATAACCCTCTGCATGTTGTCCGGAATAACTACATCTTTAATTTCTACTGTGGTTACTTTTATCCCCCAGGGATCTGTTGCCTCATCGATTATTTCTTGCAATTGTTGGTTCAATTTATCTCTCTCGGATAAAAGTTCGTCTAGTTCTGCCTGCCCGACAACACTTCTCAAAGTAGTCTGAGCCAACTGGGCTGTAGCATTATGATAATGCTCGACGTTTATAATAGATTTTGAAGTATCCACAACCCTATAGTACAGGACAGCATTAACTTTACAGGTCACATTGTCCCTGGTAATAACTTCTTGGACCGGGACATCAAAGGTTATAATTCGTAGTGGAACAATAACCATCTTGTCAATGAAAGGAATAATCAAGATAAGTCCAGGGCCCTTCACACCGAGCAAACGACCTAGTCTAAAAACGACACCTCTTTCATACTCTTTAACAATTCTGATAGCCATGATCAAAAGGAGTAATACTACTATTATTACTCCTATGATACCGATCTGTTCTCCAAACATATTCTAACCCCCCAACTGAAAATTTTAAGATTTTGTGGCAAAATATTTTACTTTTCTTCAACTATCAAGACAATTCCATCCTCATCATCAACGATGACTTCACTACCTTCCGGGATAGCATTTCCGTCTTTACTTCTAGCTCGCCATATTTCCCCTCTTATTTTAACCAGTCCTTCGGGAGACAATTCTCTCAAAACCTCTCCTGTATAGCCCGACATCCCGTGTTTATTTTGGACTGGCTCTTTTTTGCGTAAACTGATAGCCTTGGTTATTATAAAGAAAAAGAAACCACCTGTTGCAAGTCCCATGCCGATGACGGTAAGTCTAAAGGCTCTAAACCACTCTTCGGGCAGCATAGGCTCAAAGGGAAGCATCAGGCCTCCTATAATCAAGGTTATGACCCCAAAGGTCGTCATGATTCCAAAGGTCGGGGTAAATACTTCCACTATAAAAAAGGCTATGGATAAAACTATGAGAATTATCCCCAAAGTGTTAACTTCAAACATTCCAAGGCCAAATAAAGCCAGGACCAAAGCTATAGCTCCACCAACCTCTGGAATAAAAGTCCCGGGCATATTAAGGCCGAAAATCACTCCATAAAGCCCTATCATAAAGAGAAGAAAAGCTACCTGAGGATTACTGATAAAATGGATAAATCTATCCCTTGTATCCATCTCAACTTCTATCAACTTTGCATTCTCTGTCTGCAAGGTAACCTCTTCCCCATCAATCACAAGGGTTTCACCGTGGATTTCTTCTAGTAATACCCCTGTATTTGCAGCTCTTACTTCGATGAATTCCTTTTCTAGGGCTGTAGTGTCACTTAATGTCAAATTTTCTGTCACAAATCTCCTGGCAATGTTTTCTGGCCTACCCCTTTCCGAGGCTATACTTTCAGCATACTCTGCCAAAAAACTAACCGTTTTGTCATCAGCCTCCTGAGGTTCATCTCCAGTGGGGGCCATTGTTACCGGCATTGCTGCTCCCACAGTGGTCCCAGGTGCCATAGCTGCCATGTGCCCTGCTGACATAATCAAGCTTCCCGCCGAAGCGGCAATAGATCCCGATGGAGCCACATAGGTTATAATAGGTTTGGGGAAGTTTAGCATTTTTTCAATTATGTCCATAGTAGCATCCACCAGCCCACCAGGGGTGTGAATCCTGATTAACACCGCATCTACATCTTTTTCTAAAGCTTTTTCCAAGTTGGTTTCCAAAAAGTTAGTCGTCCCTGCTGTGATTGTACCTTCTACAGGAATGACCATAACCTCAAAATCCCCATTGGACTCTTCCCCTGCTTCAGCATAAGCAACATTTGAAACGATTATCATAACTATTATAGTGACCAATAATAACTTTCTTAAAATAATATCAGCTGTTTTCACCTTTTTTCACTCCTACTCACTAGCTTTACTATGCTTGCCGGGCTTTATCTTCTTCAAGCTGATTTACCAAGCTTTCTACTTCCATAAAACTTTTGTCATGGGCATATACCCTTTTCAAATGAGTAAGAGCCCTCTCCTCCTCTTCAGCTTTCATATAAGCTGCACCTAGTAAATATTTATAGTACATTCTTTCTTGGCTATCTAGCTTCCTTGCCCTGACCGGTCCAGATTTCAAAACCTCCAGGGCCATTTCAGGCTTCCCCTGTTTCAAAAAGCAATCGCCCAGAGCGGAAAGTATTCTCAACCTGTTATCTTCATCTTGTTCTTTGTCGTCTTTACTGTCTTCTTCTTTCAATAATCTCTGTAAAATCTCGATGGCCTCATCGTATTTTTCTAATCTCTTTAAAGCTATTGCATAGTTAGCCATGATTTCACTATCTCCAGGTTCTAGTTTAAGATAATTTTCATACATCTTAACAGCCTGCTCATATTCAGCTTCTCTAAGCAGTAGTGCGGCAACCAATGGATAAAGATCTTTAACAGGTTGATTTTTTAAAACACTTTGAAAGGAAGTCAAAGCACTCCTATAATCCCCATTCTTTAAAGCTGTTTTTCCTTGCTTGAATTCCTTCCTGGCCTTTCCTTTAGGCGAATTCCCTAGTTTTCGGGCAGAATAAAAATAACCTCCAAGGAAAATTATACCCACAATAATTTGAAATGGCAGTAACGAAATACCTAAAAGTAAAAAGATGATCGGATAATTAAATTCTTTTAATTCAGCAGGCATGGGCAAAATATCTTCTGCTCCTTCTCTTTTTGCCTGGCCCTTCTCCTGACTCCTTTGGCCTGACTTGCTATCCTTACCCATGTAGTCTATGGAATACAGTCCAGTTCCCGGAATACTAAAAGAACGATATACCCCTCTTGAACCGATTCCAAGTCTAGCGCCCCTACCTCCAATACTTAAACCGGCACTTTTTTTCCCAAGATTAAGATTGAGGCCTTTCCCAAGATTTATCCGCCTTCTAAACCGAATGCTCATAATATCCTCTCCTAAAAATATTTTTGAAGGTATAATTATTCTCTCCAAAGAGACCCTTTATTATCTATGAATTAAGTGATATAATATGTACAAGTAATAAGTATAACAATTATAACCATAAATTCTATAAAAGGGGATGTTTATTATGGATATTCCCGCAATGTCAATGGCCATGAGTCAAGCAGAGTTACACAGGGAAGTCAATGCAGCGGTTGCTAAAATGTCAATGGAACAGGTGGAGGATTCAAAGGATCAATTTATGGAGCTTCTAGATAGTGCCTCCCTTGAACAGGTAGAAAACCTAGAAGTAGTTTCCGATCCTAATCTTGGTAAAAACTTAGATCTTATGATGTAGATGTAATGATTAATGGTTTTTTAAACTATCAGTTACAATAAACTGATAGTTTTTTTGTATTTAAGTATATTACTTTGTGGGAGCTTCTATATTAAATTTATCAGAAAAATACACAACTGTAAAATAAAAAAAGACAAACCTTTTAAAAGGACTTGCGGGCATTAATGTTATCTAATTTCATCAAACGAAAAGAAAACCAGTACAACCTACCTCTAATCATCATAAAAACTTCTCTTTCATATTTCAAAGCGCCAACTTCAAAGTACCAACTTTTACTTTTTATGTCAAAATATTATCCGACTTAACTTCAATTGTTCATGCTACCTGATCTATATCCTTCAAGATCCAAGGTTATATACTTAAAACCCAACTCTTTTAACTTATACACTATGTGATCTTTGTCTGTAAGGATTTTTTCGAAGTTTTCAACGGGAACTTCTATCCTTAGAATTTCATCATGGCATCTAGCCCTTACCTGGTCAATTCCTGCTTCTTTTAGTATATTTTCAGCAGTTTCGATTTTAGACAGTTTATTGGTAGTAATCGTAGAACCGTAGGGGATCCTCGAAGCTAAACAGGCATTTGATGGTTTATTCCAATTTGGTATATTTTTTGACCTGGATAGTTTTCTTATCTCTTCTTTTGTTAAGCCAACATCTTTCAGAGGACTTAAAATATTCATCTCCTTTGCTGCCTTTACCCCAGGACGAATATCCCTGGAAACATCATCATGATTTGTTCCATCCATTACATAACTGTAGCCGTATTCTTGAGCAATTTTATTTATTTCCATAGCTATGACCTTTTTACAGTAATAACACCTGTTAGGAGGATTTTCAACAAAGCTTTCATAATCAAGGACATTTACATTGAATACATGATGGTTAATTGCAAAATCCTTAGCTAAGTTACTAGACTCAGTTAATTCTAATTCAGAAAAAATGGGAGCTTTAGCCGTTACAGCCACAAAATTAGTTGATCCTACTGCTTCCTTTGCCATGACAGCTAAAAAAGTACTATCAGTACCTCCTGAATAAGCCACTACAAAATTATTTAATTTTTTCAATTCATTTTTAAGATGGTTTGCCTTAGTTTCTAAATTATTTTCTGACAATTTGTCAAATTCCCTCCAAAGTATGGTTTACACATTTTTATAATCATGTAAATATTCCTTTATTACAATACTAACCAGTAATGAAAATAACTGATTTATTTCACTGCAGCAGTATATGGAGATAAGT
>CAZCIZ010000015.1:0-40720 GCA_964498995.1 uncultured Clostridia bacterium
AGGTTTACTTATTAAACTTCGTGTACCTTCCCTGCCTAGATGTAATGTATTAATAGTAAAAACTTAAACTTATCTCCATATACTGCAGCAGTGAAATAAATCAGTTATTTTCATTACTGGTTGTGGTGTGAAAATCCAAAACATGTAAAGTTAGTAAAAAATCCGGCCACTATAATGTAAGCTTAATAGATCGGCCGGATTTTTTACTAGATGCTCTTTATAATTGTAGTTTTTAAAATTCACCAAAACCTAGTGATCTATTAAAATTTTTAGAACAAGCCTGAGATGTTTCCATCTTCATCAATATCTATTTCTTCTGCCGCAGGCTTCTTAGGTAATCCAGGCATGGTCATTACGTCTCCACTTAATGCTACTACGAATTTAGCACCAGCAGATGGAGTTAACTGTCTAACTGTTATTCTAAATCCTTCTGGCCTACCCAAAAGAGACGGGTCATCAGAAAGGGAGTACTGGGTTTTAGCCATGCAGACAGGAGTTTTGTCCATTCCTACTTTTTCTAACTGGCGAATATTCCTTTCTGCTCCTGGAGTGTAGTCAACTCCATCAGCACCATACACTTCTTTAGCAATGGTTTCAATCTTATCTTTAATCGAAGCGTTGGCATCATAGATAGGCTTGAAGTTGGATTCTTCTTTTTCAAGAACATCCAACACAGCTTCACCAAGTTCTTTGCCACCTTCTCCTGCTTTAAAGAAGGCTTCACTTAGTGCTACTCTATAACCTTTGTCTTTACACATTTCCATCAGGCACTCCACTTCTCCTTCTGTATCCGTTGGGAAGCGATTTACAGCAACGACTGCAGGCGTGCCAAACTTTTGGACGTTCTCAACATGCTTTTCTAGGTTTTCAAAGCCTTTTTTCAATGCTTCGATATTTTCTTCTTTCAGGTTATCTTTGTCCACCCCACCATGCATCTTTAGGGCCCTAATGGTAGCAACAACCACTGTAGCATCCGGTTTCAAATCACCAAAACGGCACTTGATATTAAAGAACTTTTCTGCACCAAGATCCGCTCCAAAACCTGCTTCAGTAATTGTATAATCTGCAAGTTTCTGGCTCATTTGTGTAGCCATTACAGAGTTACAACCATGGGCGATATTAGCAAAAGGCCCACCATGAACAAAGGCTGGAACATTCTCTATTGTTTGTACCAGGTTAGGCTTTAAAGCATCTTTTAAAAGCACAGCTAATGAGCCTTGCACTTTTAAATCTCTAGCTCTTACAGGTTCCCTATCACGAGTATAGCCAACTATGATGTTGCCTAGCCTTTCTTTTAGGTCTTTTATGTCATTAGCAAGGCAAAGAATAGCCATGATCTCGCTGGCCACAGTTATTTGAAATCCATCTTCCCTGGGGAATCCATTGGCAACTCCTCCAAGAGCAACATTTATTTGCCTTAAGGCTCTTTCATTCAAGTCCATGGCCCTTCTCCAGGTTATCCTCCTGGCATCTATATTCAACTCATTTCCATGATGAATATGATTGTCGATAGCAGCTGAAAGGAGATTGTTTGCAGTTGTCATAGCATGAAGATCTCCAGTAAAATGCAAGTTTATATCTTCCATTGGAATTATCTGGGCATGTCCGCCGCCTGCTGCACCTCCCTTAACTCCAAAGCTTGGACCTAAGGAAGGTTCTCTTAAGGCTACCATCACACTTTTCCCAAGCTTTTTCATTGCCTGACCCAATCCTACAGTTGTAGTAGACTTTCCTTCTCCTGCAGGAGTAGGGGTAATTGCTGTTACAAGGATTAATTTGCCATCGGAATTGTTTTTTATCCTTTTCCAGGCATCAAAAGATACTTTGGCTTTATAATCACCATAATACTCCGTTTCTTCTTCCTTTAATCCAGCTTCTTCAGCAATTTCTCGAATATGTTTCTTTTCTGCTTCTTGTGCAATTTGAATGTCACTTTTCACAATTATCCCCTCCTTCTTAATTTTATATGATTTTATAAATTTTCCCAAGCCAACTATTTGTTTCCCCTTTGAATATTCCCTACAACATTACTAAATTCCTTTTGGTTTAAATATTTCAGAATTTTTTTGCACCTGAAAATCAAAACCCGGGGATCTCAAATTCCCCGGGCACATTTTACAGCTTTTCTAATAGAATCCTCAACGCACAAGGCAGCATAATACCCTAGTCTGCTCATTTCAATTCCTGGTTCTTTTTTCTTACCTGTAGCTATGACAAAAGCGCTATCCCCATCAAAAGGGGTGTGGCTGGGACGTATAGCCCTGGCAATTCCGTTATGAGCTACTTGGGCAATCTTTTTAGCCCCTGACTTGTCCAAAGAGGCGTCTACTGCTACGCAAACAAGAGTGGTATTGGCACCAAAATATCCTCCCAAAGAATCATCATTTCGGCCCCCATGTTCATCAGAAGGTCTAAAAGTGGAAATGAAATTGCCATTTTCGTCCCTAGGGCCAGCAATAATATCGCCCTTGGCAGATACTATTTCACCAAAGGAATTGACCACAGAAAGGGCACCCACAGTGGTTCCATCTGGCATGGTTCGGCTCACTGAAGCTAAACCACCCTTCGTCCCAAACTCACTTCCCCAGGCTTTACCAACAACAGCACCTGTGCCTGCTCCTACACTACCCTCTTCAAGTTCTTTTGAGTTTGCATTATTTGCTGCATTGTATCCCATTTCAGATCCTGGGCGGGCTTTACTATCTTTAGTATCGAGATCAAATAAAATGGCTTGTGAGACTATTGGTACTGTCCCACCTGGAGTCTCAATCCCAATGTTTCTTTCCTCTAGCCAACTCATCACACCATCACTTGCGGCCAATCCAAAGGCACTGCCTCCGGAAAAAACCAAAGCATTAAAACCCGGGACTGAATTTACGGGGTTTAATAAATCAGTTTCCCGGGTTCCAGGAGCTCCACCACGGATATCACAGCTACAAACACTTCCCTCGGGGCATAGAATAACGGTACAACCGGTGCCGCCCTCTAGGTCCGTTTCCTGACCTACCTTTATCCCCTCAATCCTTAAAATGCTAAATTTAACTCACCCCTACTTTGACAACCTTGAAGAGTGTCTTTGTATGCTTACTTATCTTTATCTTCTCTGTCTTCCTTTTTTTCCACCCTCTCGTTAAAATCGATTTTAAACTTAGGATCCGAGTTTTCATTGTCATCCTTGTCAGTTTCATCTACATCTCTCTCTTGAGGGTACTTATCATTTTCGTAGTTTTCATTTTCGCCACTATCAACTGTCCTTTCACTTTCTTCTATATCTGAGCTTTTTTCTACTTTATCGCCATGTTCTTTATGGTCTTTCTCATCTTGATTTTCCTGACTATTGTCCCCAAGTTCAGGTTCATCTTCTGGCTCATTTAACGGTGGAAGTTCCTTGCCTTCCATAAGAAGTTTAATCTCTTCAGCATTCAAGCTTTCCCTTTCAAGCAAGGCATTTGCTAAAAGTTCAAGTTTATCCCTGTTTTCAGTTAGGATCTCTTCGGCTTTTTTGTAAGTGTTGTCAATTATTTCATAGATTTCTTTATCTATAGCATAAGCGATCTCTTCACTGTAATTTCTTTCTTGACCAATGTCCCGACCTAAAAAGACTTGACTGTTTTTGCCTCCAAGGTTAACTGGGCCTAATTTTTCACTCATTCCATAGTTCATTATCATCTGTCTGACCACTTCAGTAGCCCTTTCCAGGTCATTTTGAGCACCAGTGCTGATTTCGTTAAGGGCAAGTTGCTCTGCAACTCTTCCTCCAAGCAACGTGGAAACACGCTCAACAAGCTCTGTTTTGGTCATAAAATACCTGTCTTCTTCAGGAAGCATCAAGGTGAAACCACCTGCTCCACCTCTTGGTACTATACTCACCTTATGAACTGGATCTGTATGGGTTAGGAGATAACCCACAATAGCATGTCCTGCTTCATGATAGGAGACAATTTTCTTCTCTTTTTCATTTATAACCCTACTCCTCTTCTCAGTCCCCGCTATAACTTTATCTACTGCCGCTTCTAATTCACTCATGGTAACCTTTTTCTTATCTCTTCTTCCGGCAAGTATTGCAGCTTCATTGACAAGATTTTCAAGATCCGCTCCGGTAAAACCTGGGGTTCTACGAGCAACCACATCAAGATCAACTTTTTCATCTATAGGCTTGCCTTTGATATGAACCTGCAAAATCTCCCTTCTGCCTTTTACATCAGGAGCATCCACTGGAATCTGACGGTCGAATCTACCCGGCCTTAATAGGGCAGGATCAAGGATATCGGCCCTGTTTGTTGCAGCTATTATGATTATACCTTCGTTGATATCAAATCCGTCCATCTCCACCAGGAGCTGATTCAGGGTCTGCTCTCTCTCATCATGGCCCCCACCCAAGCCTGCACCTCTCTGGCGACCTACTGCATCAATTTCGTCTATAAACACTATGCAGGGAGAATTCTTTTTAGCATTTTCAAACAGGTCACGTACCCTAGAAGCACCAACACCAACAAACATTTCAACAAAATCAGACCCACTGATGGTAAAAAAGGGCACATCCGCTTCACCAGCTATTGCTCTTGCAAGAAGGGTCTTACCTGTACCAGGAGGACCAACAAGAAGTACTCCCTTAGGGATTCTTGCGCCAAGCTCGATAAACTTCTGGGGTTCCTTTAGAAATTCTACGATTTCAGCCAACTCATCTTCTTCTTCATTGGCACCGGCTACATCCTTAAAGGTAACCTTTTTTCTATTTTCACCTTCTTGTAGTTTAGCCTTGTTCTTACCGAAATTCATCATCTTACTGCCGCCGCCCTGGGACTGCTGCATAAAAAAGAAAAATATACCTATCAAAAGCAAGAAAGGTATGGCATAAGTGAACATAGAAGCCCACCACGGCGGCCCCTCTTCTATATGACCTTCTATATCTAAACCTTCAGCTTTCAAAATAGTAACAAGTTCCGGGTCTCCAGGATCCACAGTTAAGAATTTAGTTCCATCATCTAATTTACCTTCGATTTCCTGCTCGGTTATGTCGACTTTTTCTACCCTTCCTTCTTCAACATAATTTAGAAATTCATTATATAGGATTTTTTCTCTTTCTTCATTGGGTTGGTTTAGCTGCTGAAATACACCAACCACTATCATCAATATAAGCAAGTACAAAATTGCTTGCCTTGTAAAGCGATTCAACAAGAGCCCTCCTCTCTTCCCGGTGACACTTCGCCTATTTTACCATAATAACTGCTTTCAAGCAACAAATACGAACCTGTCAAACAGTTTGCTGATATTCCTCAGGCAGAAGATTTATCCCCGGCATATTTCTGTAATATTCATCATAGTCTAACCCATATCCTACCACAAAATAATCATCAATAACAAAACCTACATAATCAGCATATATATCAACTTTTCTCCTATCTGGTTTATCCAAAAGAGTACAAATCTTCAGTGAAGCCGGGACCCTAGAGTTTAAATTATCTTTAAGATAGTTTAGGGTGAGCCCAGTATCTACTATATCTTCCACCAGCAAAACATTTTTACCCTGGATATTCACATCCAAATCCTTGATAATTTTAATTATACCACTGGATTTCGTTGATGAACCATAACTTGAAACAGCCAAAAATTCCACCTGAGACGGTAGGGACAGGCATCTCAACAGATCCGAAGTAAATACAAAAGCACCTTTCAAAACACTTACAACTATCAATTCATTACCTTGATAATCCCTTTCAATTTCCTCAGCCAATTCTTTTACTCTGGCTTGAATTTCGTCATTACTGATCAATTCTTCTAACTTTTCTGTCCTGGCCATATTTTATACTCCTCCCCTCTTCATCTTGAAGCCTAAGATGTAGCACCATTTTCGTATTTGTAGTCACCTTATAATTATCATTGATCCTATATGGAGCCACCCATAATATTTCCTTCATATCATAGTCACCTGCTGTTACAATAGGAATATCATCTCTAATTTCTGCCGGGACTTTAGCATCTATCAAAAAATCCTTTAACTTTTTATGAGATTTCATACCCAGGGGCAAAAAATCGTCCCCCTCTTTTCTCGTCCTTGCAATTATATTCTTTCCTTTTAATTCAACATAATCCAAGAAAGCTTCATGGGATCTGTTTAAAAGTTGGTCCTTGGATATGAAGTTTATGTCCTTGACATCCGCTACAATATAAGCTCCAAGGGGACTCCAATAGGTTTTACCCGGTATTTCAACCGAAGTAAAATGAGCTTTTACCGCGGGCTTTTTAGGAGCTTTTGTGGTAAAATTCAACCCGTCTTTATCTAGATAAAATTTAAGCCCCCCCGGCAAATCAATATACCCATCCATATTGTTTTCTATCCCTTGTTGAATATACTCTATATGCTTTTTATCCAAATCTTTATGACTTACCATCCTTGCAGCTTTTTTAAAAACCCTGGTCTTTAACGCCACATGTTCTGCTTTTAAATGGCGATAATCTAGCTTAACATGGCCTTTAGAAGATTCTAGCATAGACTTTTTAAATAATTTCTCAGCTTCTACTTTTAAATAATCATTATCTTGGGATAGGAGTTCAGCGGTATCAAACACTAAGCTTTTAAAGTTGGGGTTTATCTCCTCCATTTGAGGTATCAATTGCAATCGCAGCTTATTTCTCAAATATAATGATTTTTCATTTGTTGGATCAATCTTAAAGGATTGATTTATAGATTTCAAGTAAGCTTCGATTTTTTTTCGGCTTATATACATAAGAGGTCTGACAATATAGGGGTTCACCCGAGCCGAGTCATTCGTTTCAAGTTTTCTTTTTATTGGAATCCCACTCAAGCCTTCTAAGCTGCTCCCCCTCAACAAACGCATAAAAAAAGTTTCCACCTGATCATCCTTATTATGACCTGTAGCTATAAAATCAGCGCCCTCTTTTGCAGCTACATTTCCCAAAAACCTATATCTCATAGTTCTTGCACCCTGTTGAGGAGAAATATTTTTTTTATCTATATATTTCTTTACGTCCCACTTGCTGATAGTATAATTTATATTCATACTATCAGCAAGTTTTTTTACAAAGACTGCATCTTCTTCTGCAGTTTTTTCTCTAAATCCATGGTTTAAATGAGCCACATGTAGGCTAAAATCCAGTTCACCTTTTAGCCGGTTCAACACACAAAGGAGGGCTACCGAATCCGGCCCTCCTGAAACCGCTACAATAACCTTTGCTTTTTCAGTTATTAAATTAAACTCCCTTATGGTCTCTTTTACATTTTTTTCAAAGTTTTCTTTCTCAGCTTTCATAAATCAAGTTCCCCTGCCATTGATTTTGAATAAATAATCGTAATTATGGTGCTTGATGAATATTCTCTATTTCTCCCGAGATTCCTCCCGGCTAGTTTCAACTTACTAACCAGTAATGAAAATATCTGCTCACCCTTTATTAATAATTACACAAAAACAAGTCAAAATCAATCCTTCATTCTAAAATTTTTCTTAACTTTGCTAACCATAATAGTCACATCATCTTTTACATCACCATAAAACCTTCTTTTTACTTTTCCTGCTAATTCATCGGCTACAACTTGAGGATGTAAATCTTCCAAGCTTTCCAGTTCTTTTTTTAGCCAATCTTTATCTTCATCATTATCATCAGAAGTAAAAGCGCCATCACTGACCATCACCAGCTTATCTCCATCCCTTAACTTAGTACCCTCAATGGAGGGCTCAATGCTGTTTAATATTCCAGCCGGCAAGGCAGTACCCCCCACTTTTTGTACCTCATTACCCCTTAAAATATAGGTGGGCATAGCACCCGCCTTATAAAATTCACATTCTCCGTTCAATAGATCTATAATAGCCATATCCATGGTTACAAAGGACTCATTTTTGTTTTTCAAGCTCAAGACCTTGTTAACATTTTTAATCACAAAATTACGTTCGAACCCTGAATTTAGTAACTTTTCTAAAAGCTTGACCGCAGATTCACTATCTGCTCTAGCATCTTTACCTTTACCCATCCCATCACTCAAAAGCAAAAGATGCTGACCAGATTTCAACTGGCGTGACAAACAGCTATCTCCACAGGTGTTTTCATCCCCTCCTGCCAACTGGCTAATCCCAGTAACTACATTATACGATTTAACAGGAGAAAGCTTGAAATTACATTTGCTGTCTTCATCTCTATAGAAGCAGCTGCTCTTAACCACCATTAATTTCTCAGCTAAAATTTCAGAAATCTCCTTGTTAATATCTTTTACACACGTATCTTTCTTTTTACACTCTTTTAACTCTATGCTAATACTGTGCTTACCATTTCCCATTTTTTCTATTTCTATGCTATTTACAGGAACATTTTGCCCTAACAACCTGTTGATAACCTTGGTTTCTAGCTCTTCCTCTTTTTTCAGCTCTACTTCAAGCTCTCCGGATATCTTTTTCATGATTTCACTGATACCACTTAATTGCCTAGCAACAAATTCCTGGCTTTCCCCAATTTTTTGCTGCCAGTGAACTTCTAATTTAAATTGCTCATAAATACTTTTCAGCTGTTCTTTTAAAGCCGCCGGCTTTAAACAATTTTTGATAAGGTGAGGGGATAAATCCTTATCATTTATTTCATTACCAAAGTCATTATCATAATCTTTGTTTTCAAGGTTACTCAATGTCTCCACAATGCCTCTGTACAAGGTGAAGAAGTTTTTTTCCCAACAACAATCATATCTTTTACAACCAAAGCATATACTACCTGCAACCTTGCTCATAAAAATTTCAATCTCAACCTTATTCCTTTCTTCTATTTCACTAGATTCATCAAAAGTGTTAGACAGCTCATTGAAAACCGAGGCAAGTTCACGGGTTCTCTTACTCAGCATTTCGCCCAGATATTTTCTGTCCTCATCATAAGCCATGCCCTTAATATTCAAAGGAAAAGCTTTATTTATATAAGCTGCTAACTTCACCGGAATCACCAAAAATAAAACCCCGCCAACTAAAATTTCGTAAAATGAAGTAATAATTTCATATGGTCTTCCCAAATAAAAAGTCATAATACTGGCCCCTATTATAAATCCCATAAGAACACCTGGTTTTTTGAAGTCATTAAATACTCCACCTATAAATCCACCAAGGGTTAGAGCACCTACAGCAGCAGGGTTAGGGTTTGATAACACCAACACAGTACCCAGCAATGCTCCCACTGAAGCGCCTATTCCACCGCCGCTTCCATAGGCAAACATTAGAACTAAAATGCTTGCAAAAATATATTGTAAGTTAAGTCCCCAGACCATAAAATCCTGCATTCCGAAGACCATTAAAATAAACAATAATGACAAGGGAATAACTTCCTCTTTTGTGTAACTTTTAGGCCATTTCTCCTTTTCAATATGGTTAACTCCTTGGCAAAAAATTATCCCGGTTACAACAACTATTGCCATTTCAAAAATCAAATTATATAGTTCATAACTACCAAACCCCGGATACAAAGAAGGTAACTTCACACCACCTATTAAAACTGCTGTAGAAATCCACCAATTAAAATCATTAAAGTTTAGCTTTTTTTGTAAAGAATCCAGTAAAAATACCCCTGCTGTAATCACAATCAAAATAAAAGTGCCAACATAATCCCCTCTAAAATACTCACCAGCAAATCCTCCTAACAGGGCAGGAAAAATATACCCAGATTTTTCTTTTTTCAAAGCAATTATTAATGCCAATCCAAAAGGAGCCATGCCCTCAATCAAAGTACTTCTAGATAACATAAAACTTCCCAAAATATAAAACCAAAACAAATAGTCTCCTAAATAACTTTTTACAAGGCTTAAATATAAATTGTTTTTTCTACTTTTTCCTGATTTATACACCCTCCGGTAAGACTTTAATGATTCCGTCTCAAAAGACATTAATTTCACTCCTTGTTTTTATAGATTCATCTTGCATATAACATCGCAAGTGAAATTATATATAGGGCAACCAAAAAAGTCTGTCTAATCTTTTAACCCGTAAAAATTTTTTATCGACACATTAACAGTCAATATAATCCAATCAGATCTATTTTATTCTTGACTTTAATCATCGATGTCGAATAAAAATACAAAAGCATTACAGTCACAAAAAAAGCGATAAAAAAGCAATCAATTTTGTTGATTGCTTTTTTATCGCTTTTATGAATAACATCAGTTTTTATTTGTCATTATTGGTTGCGGGGGCAGGATTTGAACCTGCGACCTCCGGGTTATGAGCCCGACGAGCTGCCAGACTGCTCCACCCCGCGTTGTAATCTTTGGACAAAGGATTCTCCCCATCTGTCCACTGCACTGACTAGCATAACTTATTTGTCTTAGAATGTCAAATGGTTTCTATTTCCTTTTTTTAATTTCTTCATATAAGATGCCATACATTAAACCCCTATCGCTTGCATAATAACCCTGATATCCTAAGTGTTCTAAAAGAGCGTAAATTATCCCTCCACCAGGAACGATAATCTCTTCCCTGTTTTTAGGCATACCTTTCACTTTTTTTCTATCAGAAATAGGCATTCCATCTAACCAGGTAGTTAACTCGTAAATTCTCTCTTTCTCCAAATAATAATCCTGTACTTTATTCCCATCATAGGATTCCATTCCTTGGTTGATGGCTGGGAATGAGGTGGCTGTTCCTCCCACCCCCACCAAATATTTTTTATCTTTTATCCTTTTATCATTATAATTGATTTCATCTCTCAAGCTATTTTCTACAATTAAAGCTAGTTTGTCTAAATCAATGCCATCTCTAGTATTTTTAGCCTGCTCCAATAAGTTTACCGCTCCCACCTCTAAGCTTTTAACGAATTCAGGCTCTTTAGATATAAGTTCCAAACTGCCTCCTCCAAGATCAAATACCAGGTACAAATCCACATTATTTTTGTCAAACAAAGCTCCCCTTGCACTCAAGAAAGCCTCTTCAGTGCCAGAAATTATCTCTATCCCTACTCCCGTTTCTTTTTTAACCTTTTCTAAAAACAAATTAGAATTCTTGGCATTCCTAAGTGCACTTGTACCTACTGCTCTACTAAGCCTGGCCTCGTATTTATCAATCAATCTTCTATATTTTTTCAACACTTCAAGGCTATTATCCATAGAATCATTTTCCAGGTTTTTGTTTTTTGTCATTCCCCTAGCAAGCCTGGTAGAAGTAAGTTTTTTTTCTAGTATTTCTACACTTTGGTCTTTTACCCTTGCAATCATACACCTCAATGAATTACTACCAACATCTATTACCGCTAAATTTTCTCCAGCCATAAAAGCTGACTCCCTTTCCCGGTTATTGTAGTTCGGGATTTTCGTCCTGAACAAATGACATAAAAAAAAGCGCTCTTAAAGCGCTTTTATATTAAAGGTTAAAATGCATTTGAATCTCGATCCCCTCTTTTGGATTCTACATTTTTCTTAATATCCTTTTGCTTCTCATCGCTTTCTTTGAGAAACTTAGCCAACTTGTCTTCAAATGAAACGAGCTTTTCTTTGTTTTCATTTACTTTCCTTAAAGATAAACCGATTTTTTTACCATCAACATTCAACACTTTAACTCTTACTTTGTCTTCCTCATTTAGATACTTTCTGATATCTTTTACATAGGTGTCTGCGACTTCCGAGATATGAACCAATCCGGTGCTTCCATCTGGAAGTTCCACAAAAGCTCCAAAGTTAGTAATACCTTTAACCACACCTTCCACTACTCCGCCTACTTTCAACGTCATAATTGTTAATATTCCTCCCTCAAAAATTCTTTATCCCATTATATCGTACGGGAAAATATACGTCAAGATTCCTTCAAAATCCTGCTTGCTACATTTTGAGCTTATCTATCAATTTCTCCTTCTTCTTTCATGTGTTCTCTTACGTTAATCAACACTTCATCGGAACCAATCATTCTCAACTTCTCTCTCGCCATCAATTCAATCTGTTCTTTGTCATCAAACCTATAAATATCAGTCTCAAGCTCATCTATCTCTTCCTTTACTTCCCGAACCTCCCTTTCCAATTGATCTTTTTCCCTCATAAGTTCCAGGTGGTTAACGGTTTGATTAAAAAAAAGGTAGATAAAGTAGACAGCAAATAACAGTATTACCCCTTTGAAAACCTTTGGTTTTATCCTTATGGTTCTTTTTTCTTTTACTGCCATCATACTGCCCCCAATTAAACCAAACTTCTTTTACATCGAATAGACTCAGACTTAACATCTAAAAATTTCTATATTTATTTTTCTTTTCCTGCCAATTATTTAAATTTGATTAATTTTTTTATCCACTTTTTTAATTTCTGCAGTATATTATTCAGTATATATATTAATTTTTTAAAGCTTGCAACTATAATTTTAATAAGAAACCCAAAAGGTATGAACACAAAACCTACTGTAGCCAAAACGCATTTTGTTAAGAACTCTAAACTTCGTCTCAATAAAAAAACAAACTTGCTAAAGCCTTCAACGATAACAGAGGAAAGACAACCATAATATATTATTGCGCCTATACATATGCCCAAAATTACATAGGTTCTAACTTCACCCCAATTGATAGCTAGTAAAACAAATACAAAAATAATAGTAATTATTATCCAAAACATGATGTCTAAGAATTCGCTTATATATTTGCTTATTTTCCTGCGAACTCCTAAGCTTCTATACAAATCAAATGCTACACCTATGAAAATACCATAAGAGATTGCCACTAAAAAAGTAAAAAGCTGTCCATGAACAAAACTTGTTTCCATCGGAAAACTCCCTTAAACCATAAACTGTTAACACTATCTAAAGATTTTCCCAAGTATGCTTTTACCTTTTTGTTTCGCCCCCCTTTGTCCACTGTCTTCAAAATAGCTCACCTCTAAAATAATACCTTCTACAGATAAAACCTTCTCATCCAAGTTCAATTCTTTTATGTCCAACTCCTCTCCCCGCAAAGCCATAAGTCCCAGTTCTGTTTCTACTACTATCTCTTCATCATCAAAGCTGTCTACATGTAAGACACCTGAAATCTCGCTAAACTGCCTATTATTTATAATCAGCTTATGACCTTCTTTTTTTTCCAGCCTCTCTTCCATTAACCAACCCCCCTATTGATTGTTGTATCCATGACCTGAACCTTATTCCAATTATATTTATAAACAATCAATAATATGACAGGCGGGGAGGATGTATACATTAAAAAAAACATCAACCATTGTTTTTTTAATCCCATACTTTATAAATATCAATGTCATTGTAAAAATACCTGATGATATCCTCTGGTTCATTCCCATCTACAGCAAGCTTTTTTGCCCCCCATTGACACATACCAACACCATGACCAAACCCAACTCCTTCAAGGTTAACTCTATCGGCATCAGCTTTGATTTCATCGATGAAGGTTGATCGCATTTCTTCACTACCAACGGCGATTCTAAATTTAGGTGCAGAAACCTCTGCATCACCTATCCTTAAAACAGTAGCCCTCCCCGAGGGACCTTCCTCTTCTACATCAAAATCCAACTCATTACCATCATTATTTTCTATCCCTTCTTTTGCCCCAGCTTCTTTAACTGCTTCCATGATTTTCTCTTTTTCTAGTTCTAGGTTCCATTCCTTTTCATCCTCTGGAACTATCTCTTCACCCCTGCTTTCAACAATCTCTATATACGGGGGATCCTCTTCTTCAAAATCTAACCCTTCTGATGCCAGAGCAGTCCTTGGTCCAGCAAAAGCATGAAACCACGCTTTTATGTACTCATTATCATGAGTGGCTACAACTCCCCGGGTTTTTTCTATAGCACTTTCAACATTTTCTGTTATATCATCCTCGCTATAGGCCTGAAACTCTTCAATATCCGTAGAAGCATGTGCATCTTTGCCCTCTAGGCCTCCTTGGGAATCAATTTTTTGCAAAGTAAAGGTCCTGGCTATTATAGCTTGGGCTGCTAAAGCTTCCTCTGGCCAATCTGGCTTCATTTCCCCTGCTACAACACCTTTAATATATTCCTCAAACTCCATTTCTTCCACTACATCTTCTTCATGGAAGTACACATCCAGGGCAGGCTCTTTCCCTTCCCCCCTGGATATAGGTTCAGGTATTTCTGGTTTTGCACCTTCATCTTTTAAGCCTCCTTCACAACCAGTAGTTATCAAAACTATAGACACAAAAAGCACTGAGATTAACAGCAATCCAATTTTTTGTCTCATTCCTTTTCCCTCCATTTTATTGGGTATTCAAAAATATTGTTTGTATGGAAGGAAAAAAGTATACAAAATAAAAAAGAGACCAGACCAATTTAAACAGGCCTAATCTCTTTACTAACTCCCCATGTTTTGACTTTCAGACCACAACCAGTAATGAAAATAACTGATTTATTTTCCCGCAGCAGTATATGAAGATATGTTTTAAGTTTTTATTATTAATACATCTTGGAGAGGAGCCAGGAAAGGTAATGCCTAAAAACAGGATGTTTTTAGCAAATTGGCACAGGATGTGCCTTTAATTTGGAAGCATTACCTTTCCTGGCGACGATCCGTAGATGTATCAATAAAAACTTTTAAATATCGGAATATACTGCTGCGGGAAAATTAAAGTCTATTTTCGTACTATTCTAGGTAGGTTACTTTTACAAAGCACAATTTACACAATTAACAAATAAATTCTAATATTACATAGAATAACACTAGCTTACAGACGACGCCATCATCAACTAAACTCTACCTTCGCTATTTCCCACCAAAAGTCTTGACTTTTTCTTTCAGGGATTTGCCCGCTTTGAACGCCGGTATCCTAGTAGCTTCAATCTGAATTACTTCTCCTGTAGATGGGTTTCTTCCCTCTCTTGCAGCTCTCTCCCGGGTCTCGAAAGTTCCAAACCCAATCAACTGGATCTTTTCACCTTTAGCAAGCTCGTCAGAAATCACTTCAAAAACTTTGTTAACAGCCTTTTCAGTATCTTTTTTCGTGAGTCCAGCTTCCTGAGCTACTTTTTCAATTAATTCTGATTTGTTCATAAGATATAACCCCTCCTAATTTAATAAAAATTGTTTCAATCAAACCCTTTAAGGGAACCACAATGGTGCCTCACCAAACAATTTATTTGCCTAATGGATTATTCTAAATTAATTAGTAAAATCCTGCATTTTTCTTTAAAAAATCCTTTAAAACCCCGATTTTTTTGCTTTTTCCCACAAATTGTCCAAATCTTTTAGCTCAAAATCAGAAATATCCATTTTTCTATCTCTAATATCATCTTCAATATAGCTAAATCGGCGGTAGAATTTATCTATGGTCTTCCCCAGGGATAATTCCGGCGAAACATTCATAAACCTGGAAACATTTACCACAGAAAACAATAAATCTCCAACTTCTTCTTCTATTTTTTCCTGCTCACCCTTTGTATATGCATTTTCGAGCTCCCTTAACTCTTCTTTCATCTTTCCCATTGCCCCATCAACACTTTCCCAATCAAAACCAACTTTTCCTGCCTGGGATTGAATTTTTTCAGCTCTGATTAAAGCGGGAAGATGCTTTGAATCTTTTAACACTTTAGACTCTTTTTGTCCCTGTTCTTTTTCCTTCTTTTTGATTTCATTCCAATTTTTCATCACCTGGTTTTCATTCTCAACTTGTAAATCTCCAAATACATGAGGGTGGCGCCTTATAAGCTTGTCTTCCAACTTCAAAAGCACTTCTTTAAATGTGAACTCATCATTTTCCTCTGCAATGCTTAAATGAAATAATACCTGAAGCAAAAGATCTCCCAGCTCTTCACACAGATCATCCACAGAACCTTTGTCTATAGCTTCCAAAACCTCATATGCTTCTTCAATCACATAAGGCCTTAAGGATTTTCGGGTCTGCTTTTTATCCCAGGGGCATCCTTTTTCACTTCTCAAAACATTCACTATATTTATCAAGTTCTCAAGAGATCCTTTTTCACAATGGTTTATGTGCTCTTCCATTATCACAGGTATCCCTTTGTTTGTCATTAATTCTTGTAACTCCCTGTCCAAGAAACCCACGTACTCCTTATTAATCAGTAAAATCAGCCTGGACCCTGATAACCTTGTTCCCTTTTCTTTGCTGCGATTCAAAAACTCTTCAAATGCCTCCTTTGAGTCCAGCCTTATGTACTCAATCTGCCTATGATTCAATATCCCAACCTCTATCCCAGGAAAACAAACGAGCACTGAGCTTTCATCCTGGATAAGCTCAAAACTTTCTAAGGTTAAAGAAGTTTTCAACGACTCTTTACAGTATATTAGCCGACATTCTTTAAACTCCATTCCAAACTCTCCCTTCCTCCAATCACAAATTATATATTCTTTTTTCAGATCTATCAACGGTTAAATAACCAGGCAAAAATTTAAAGGAGCGCTAATTGCGCTCCCTGTTATTGTTCCATCTGCTTTGCCAAAAATCCTGCAGCCGTTTGAGCTATTTTAAACTCTAAATCTCCCATATCTACATTTTTTTCTTTATTACCGATTATAACCGACCCTATTGCATCGCCCTGGGCAACTATTGGAGATATGACTTCAGCATTAAATTTTGTGAACACTTCCTCATCAGCACTCTTATAATACGGGTGTTCATTTGGATCGTTGATTATTATTGCTTGCCTATCCTCCATAACCTTTTCCACAGCCGGCGAAACCGCTCTATTTTGAAATTCTTTTTTGGGAGCTCCGGCCACAGCAATTATCATGTCCCGATCGGAAATACACACGATGTGTTCTACAGATTCATATATGGCATCGGCATATTCCTGGGCAAACTCTCCAAGTTCACCGATGGGAGAATATTTTTTTAATATTACTTCACCTTCTCTGTCTACAAATATTTCTAGTGGATCACCTTCACGGATTCTTAAAGTCCTTCTTATTTCTTTAGGTATTACAACTCTTCCTAGATCATCTATTCTTCGAACAATGCCCGTTGCCTTCAAAATACTAACCTCCTTTTATCGGTCTCTTATCTAGATCAATCTTTGCTGCCCAGCAAAGACCATATACTGTCTATTAATCCTTTTTAAAGTTATTCTTTGTAGTGGTTAGTATTTATTAGAAGAATATATTTTATACATTTTTAGAATTTATGCCTTATCAACTACTTTTCACTTTATCTTCTTTCAAGTATGCCAGGGAATCTAGCATTGCCTTCAGTGTGTTCAAGAGCTCTTTCTCTTCCATGTTATCCCTTTTTAGCTTTAAAATCAATACATCAGAGTAAGATACTGTCATTTTGTCCCTAAAATTTTCCGTCAACTCCAATAATTTTTTCCCTTTAATCCCTTCCATGGATTTAAATTCTAACATAACTGTTTTATTTTCTTCCCTTACAGAGGAGATTCCAACCTCTTTTGCTTTAATTTTTATCTCGGAAATATCCAGAAGGTTCAAAACAGGTTGTGGAGGTGAACCAAATCTGTCTATAAGCTCATCCAACAAATCTTCTTTATCTTGTAGGTCATCAATTCTGCTTACCTTTTGATAAATATCTATTTTCTGACCATGATCAGGAATATAATCATAGGGTAAATAAGCATTTAATTTTAAATCAACCTGAGAAACGAATTCCTTATCTTCGATGGTTTCTTCTTTCGCCTCACCTGTATCTTTTTTGATATTATTAACAGCGTCTTCTAACATCTTGCAGTACATATCAAATCCTACAGCCATAATAAAACCATGCTGTTCAGCTCCCAATATATTTCCTGCACCTCTTATTTCAAGATCTCTCAGGGCAAGCTTAAACCCAGAGCCAAGCTCTGTAAATTCCTTGATAGCTTTAAGACGTTTTTCAGCTTCTTTAGTCAAGATCTTGTCTTTTCTATAAGTCAAATATGCATAAGCCATTTTATCGCTTCTGCCAACTCTACCTCTAAGCTGATATAACTGGGACAATCCCATTTTATCTGCGTCAAAAATTATTATCGTATTTACATTTTGAATATCCAGTCCCGCCTCGACTATGGAGGTGGAAACCAAAACGTCATACTCTTTATCCAAAAAATCAAGCATAACCTTTTCTAACTTTCTCTCTGCCATCTGACCATGGGCCACTCCAATTCTGGTTTCTGGAACTAAATCTTTTACTTCTTTGGCGATTTTATTGATTCCCTGTACCCTGTTGTACACCACATATATCTGGCCTTCCCTGTTCATCTCCCTCTTAATAGCTTCTCTTATCAATTGGGGCGAATATTCCATTACATAGGTTTGAACAGGAAATCTCCCCTCGGGAGGGGTCTCTATCACGCTTAGATCTCTCACATTTACTAAAGACATGTGCAAAGTCCTGGGTATAGGGGTGGCTGTCATGGTCAAAACATCCACATTTTTTCTAAGCATTTTGATTTTTTCTTTATGCCGGACCCCAAATCTTTGCTCTTCATCTATAATCAAAAGCCCTAAATCCTTAAATTTCACTTTATCATTTAGGAGCTTATGGGTCCCGATCAAGATATCCACTCCACCCTTTTTAATTCCTTCAAAAGTTTCCTTTTCCTCCGATGAGGTACTAAATCTACTTAGAACCCTTATATCCACAGGAAAGGAGCTAAGTCTTTCGTAAAAGGTTTTATAATGCTGCTGAGCCAGAATAGTAGTTGGCACAAGAACCGCAATCTGTTTACCATCCATGACCGCTTTAAATGCCGCCCTCATAGCCACCTCGGTCTTTCCATAACCTACATCTCCGCACAATAATCTATCCATCACTTTTTCCTTTTCCATATCATTTTTTACTTCTTCGACAGCTTTTTCCTGGTCTTCAGTAAGTTCATATGGAAAATAGTCCTCGAATTCCTTTTGCCAGGGGGTATCCGGGCCAAAGGCATAACCTTTTTCAGCATCTCTTTTAGCATAAAGGTCTAAAAGTTCCTTTGCCAAATCATGAACAGATTTTTTTACCTTCTTTTTGACTTTGTTCCATTCAGCACCGCCAAGAGAGGAAAGTTTGGGTTTTTTACCTTCTCCACCAATGTACTTTTCAACCTCATGAATTTGATCTGTAGGAATATATAGCTTATCATTTCCTGCATATTTTATATGCAGATAATCTTTAAACAAGCCATTTACCTCTAATGTACTTACTCCCAAGTATTTACCGATACCGTGCTGTTCATGAACTACAAAGTCACCTACGTTCAACTCCCTGTAATCAGATAGCTTAACCGTATCTTCTCTTTTTTTTCGTTTTTTTATTCCTCCTCTTTTTTTCTCTCCAAAAATGTCTTTATGAGTAACAATCACAATCCCGGCTTCTTGATAAATAAAGCCGCTGTTCAAATTTCCTTCTGTAATAAATACTTTAGAAGGTTCATTCTTTAAATCAGCCTCGGATAGCTCTCCAACATACTCTGAATATATATTCTCATCATTCAAACTACTCACCAGGTGCTTACCTCTTTCTTCATTTAAAGTTAATATTATTATCTTATACCTGTCGTTTAACCACTGCTTAAGTTCGTTTATGAATAGCTTCCAGTTCCCTCCAAAGCTAGTCATGGGTTTACTGGATACAGATTCGATGACAGCGGGGTTTTTGAAGGGAACGTCTCTTTTCAAGGCTTGGGAAAAAATAACTGGATGATCAGAGGAATTGATTATATCTCCTAAATTATAAAAAAGATCACTCTCTAAGGGCAAAATTTTGCCTTCTTGTAAAAGTGAAGAAGATGTTTCTTCCACTTGGCTAACCAGAAAATCATAGCTTTCTTTTAACCTATGAGGTTCATCCAACCAGATTACCGTATCTTCCCCCAAATAACCCATAAAATCATCCAAGCTTTCATAAAAATAATTAATATACCTTTGAATCCCAGAAACATACAAGCCCTCTCTCAGGAATTCAAGTTCCTGGTTGATCCGATCCTTTAAATTTCCCGCCTCAAAATCCTTTCCTTTTTTGGCAAGCTTTTTTGTGACTTCATCAAGCTCTGTTTCAATATTGTAAATGCCTTTTTCAGCTATTTTTCCTTCTAACACCAGGTAATTTTGGGGCGGAACCAAAATTTCTTCAAGATTCTCCTTAGATCTTTGTGTTTTTACATCAAAATACCTAAGGGAATCAACTTCATCATCAAATAGTTCAATTCTTATAGGAGATTCTTCAGCCATGGAAAATATATCTACTATTCCACCCCTTATGCTAAATTGACCAGGAGATTCTACCATTTGTACCTTCTCATAGCCTAAGTTAACCAGGCGCTTACTTAGATCACTGATTTCTACACATCCATCCCTTTGAAGTCTGATTACATTTCTTTCAACAACTTCCCTTGGCGGCAGTTTTTCACAAAAGGCTTTTACAGGCATGACTGATATAAAAGGTTTGCCTGAAAAAAGACAGCTAAAAAACTTAGCTCTCTCATGTTCAACCTCTTTACTATATCCCACCATTTCAAAGGGAAGCACAGAATGACCGGGATAGAAAAACAGCTCATCCTTTTCAATAAAATTACTGAGATCATTGAAAGTTTTTTCCGCCTCGTAATTATCCTGAGTTAAAACTAAAATATTATTTTTATTTAATTTATAGGTAATAGCTAAAAATAAGCTTTTCTGGCCATCTGATATTCCGGTAATTAAGTTTGCCTTTTTGCCAAATATATTATTTGCAATTTTGTGAAAGATTTCATCATTTTGTAGATATTTTATTAATCCATTAATTATTGATCCCTCCAACCAAAGCGATTATATTACGATCTCTTAGCATATCTTACGATAAGTAGATTATACAAAAAAATCTCCCTCTCTGCCAATATCTTAACCCTTCCCTTTTACAGAGCCAAACAAGAAAATAATTTAACAAAAAGCTCCGTATAATATTATTCTTTTAATACAAGGTTATAATAATAACATAATGTAAAAATTAATTATCAACAAGCTTTTATTTAAATAGGAGGTTACTATGCCCAATATACTATTAACCATTATGATAGCATTTGCCGTAGCATCAGACACATTTTCTGTCTCCTTAGGGGTTGGAACAACCAGATATTTGAAACCCGGTAAAATAGGTAAAATATCCCTTATAATTGGAGCCTCCCACGTAATAATGCCCCTATTAGGGATCTATTTAGGAAGCTTTCTAGCAGGGTACTTAGAAGAGCTAGGAGATTTCCTTGCAGGAGCACTCTTGATTTTCATCGGTCACAGAATGATAGTAGGATACCAGGAAGGCCGTGATAGAGCATCAAACCTTGACCTTACCAGGGGAACTGGGTTGTTACTTTTTGCCTTTACAGTGAGCATCGATGCTCTTACAGTTGGCTTAACTTTTGGGCTCGCTGGAAGAGCCTCCTGGCTGATAGCTTTAATATTCGGGATAGTAGCTTTTATTATGACAGCAGTAGGACTTTTGCTGGGAGGACAGTTGACAAGATACATTAAAAATAAAGGAGAGCTGATCGGGGGTATATTATTGGTAATTATGGGAAGTTACTTTATCCTCTCTTAGATTATCATAAATATATTTGTAATTTATGGGGTATTGTATTTTGTCATAATATCATCCAAAGATTTATAAGAAAATTCTTCTGCCGCATCTGCTGCCCTGTCAATAACAGGCTTTATTTTTTCCACCTCCTCTTTATTAAACTTCTGCAAAACATAGTCTGCAGGATTCATCTTTGGGTGATCAGGTTTTCCAATCCCAATTTTCATCCTTGGAATTTCTTTTGTACCTGTTGATTCTACGATGGAACCCAAGCCTTTGTGACCTGCATAACCGCCTTTTGGTTTTATCTTTAAATTGCCCAATTCCATATCCATATCATCATAGATGACCAAGATATCATTTGCATGTACTTTATAAAAATTTTTCCATTGAATCAGTGAATCACCACTTTTATTCATATAAGTCATTGGCTTAATCAAAACCATTTTTTCTCCTCTTATCAAAAGTTCACAGTACTTGGAATTAAACTTTTTTTTGTTGATTGCCGCGACATTATTTTCTGCCAACTTGTCAAGTATCATAAAGCCAATATTATGGCGTGTATTCTTGTATTTTAAACCAGGATTGCCTAAACCAACAACAAGCTTCACCCCAAGAACCCTCCATCCTCCATCAAAATATTTAAAAAAAAATCTCAGACGCAATCCCGGAGAAGATCACGCCTGTGATTTTTATTCTTTCTTTTGGACTTATAATTATTTATCCTTCCTTATTCTTATTATTCTTCTTCACCTTCTTCGCCTTCTTCTTCAGCGCCTTCTTCTAGCTCTTCACCTTCTTCTAGCTCTTCTTCTGGCTCTTCTTCAGGTTCTTCTGCCGGTAGAATAACTGACATGACAGTTTCTTCTGGTTCTGTTACAAGCTCCGCACCTTCAGGCAGCGGAAGATCGCCCGCATTCAAGCTCTCATTTATATCTACATCGCTTACATCAACATCAATGCTATCAGGAATATTCGTAGGTAAGCAGCTAAGTTCAATTTCACGAAGTTGATATTGAGCTACTCCTTCTTCTTCAGTTCCCTTAGGTTCTCCAATAATGTTTAGCGGCACACTTACCTCAAGTTTCTCTTTAAGGTCAATAACATAAAAGTCAACATGAAGGAAAAAATCTTTAATTGGATCCTTTTGGATTTCGTTGAACATCACCGGATAATCGCCTTCTCCTTCGACATTAAGGGTTAATAGTACGTTCTCACCGGCTGAGGTTCCTAACACCCTATTCAAGTCTTTAACACTGACAACTAGGCTCTTACTATCCAGTTCCCTTCCATAGACTACAGCAGGAACTTTGCCTTCCTTTCTAATCCTTTTTCTTTCGCTTTTTTTGGTTTTCTCCCTGGTACTTGCTTTAATTTCAATCCTTTCCATATATAATATGCTCCTTTCTCAAATTTCAAATAATCCTATCAACATAAAAAGACATCAGAATATAGTATATACATTATTTTTTTCCAAGTCAAATATTATTCTAATTTTTTATTCATGAGATTAACACTACAACGAAAATTGTAAAATTTATGTGCTATCATAAACGCTCACAAAGATTTGCAAAGAAGCGTCCAAATCAAAAGTTCGCTTATGGTATTCGGCAAGCAATTCAGTTAAATAATGTGCTCACTGAATCTCTATTATGTATTCTCAATATAGCTTCACCAATCAAAGAGGCCACAGACAAAGTGGTTATCTTGTCCAAATTTTTATCATCAGGTATAGGGATGGTATTCGTTACAACCATTTCCTTTATAGGAGACTTCTTTATCCTATCCTTTGCAGGGCCACTTAGTACCGGGTGTGTGCAACAAGCATACACCTCCTTAGCACCTTTATTCAATAGTGCTTCAGAGCCTAAAGTTATCGTGCCTGCAGTATCTATAAGATCGTCAATTAAAATAGCTGACTTACCCTCAACATCACCCACTAAATTCATAACTTCAGCTACATTGTCTACAGGTCTTCTCTTATCTATTATGGCGATGGGTGAATCAAGAATTTCTGCTAGGGCTCTAGCCCTAGGAACACCGCCCATATCTGGTGAGACTATCACCGCTTCATCCATATTCTTATCCTTAAAGTATCGCCCTAATATGGGTACCCCCACCAGGTGATCCACGGGGATATCGAAAAATCCCTGGATTTGATCTGCATGAAGATCCATTGTGATTATCCTATTAGCCCCTGCAGTAGTGAGTAAGTCCGCCACTAATTTTGCAGTTATAGGATCCCTCGCCCTGGCTTTTCTATCTTTTCGAGCATAACCATAATATGGTATCACTACATTTATGTTTTGAGCAGAGGCTCTTTTTAGTGCATCTAGCATCACAAGTAGTTCCATTAAGTTTTCATTGGCAGGGGAACAGATAGGTTGGATAACAAAAACGTCATCCCCACGAACACTTTCCTCAATGATTACATCTATCTCTCCATCACTAAACCTCACTACCCTACCTTTGCCAATATCAACTTCTAGTTTTTCAGCAATTTCCTCGGCCAAATCAGAATTGGCATTACCTGTAAAAATTTTTATGCCATCCTTTTGTGAACTCATCTTTTTTCCCTCCGGTTTCAATAAAATTATATTTTGTAACATCCAGCAAAAGCTTACTCTCTCCTTTGGGCCCAATCTTTTTTGTTTACCTGCCTTTGCCTAGCAATTGCCAGGTTTTTTTCATCCACATCATGGGTGATGGTACTACCTGCTGCCACAAAAGCTTCCTCCTTTATTGTAACCGGTGCAATCAAGCTAGAATTACAACCTATAAAAACCCCATCTTTGATGACAGTTTCATATTTTTGTCGTCCATCATAGTTGACCACGACTGTCCCTGCCCCAATATTGACTTTTTTGCCAATTACAGCATCACCTATATAAGATAAATGAGATGCTTTTGTCTCTTCTCCTATATAGGAGTTTTTGATTTCTACAAAATCTCCAATTTTAACTTTTTCCATAAGTTTGCAACCAGGTCTTATATTTGCATAAGGTCCCACTTCTACATAGGATTCCAAGATACTATCATTTACTCTAGAACGGTCAACTTTAACTCCATCTTTTAGCAAAGCGTCCCATATACTTGTATTAGCACCCAGCACACATTCACTACCGATGACAGTATCACCTTGGATGAAACACCCGGGATAAATTATAGTGTCCTGGCCAATTTTAACTTCGGGGTCAATGAAAGTATTTTCCGGGTCCAATATAGTAACACCATTTTCCATATGATAGTTATTAATCCGTTCCTGGAGAACCTTGTTAGCCATAGCCAAATCTTTCCTGTCATTTACTCCTAACACAGATCTAAAATCCATTACTTCCATTGTACCCACATTTTTACCTTTATAGTTTATCATTTTGATAATATCCGTTAAATAATACTCGCCAGTAATTTCTGAAGGGTTTAGCTTTTTTAACCCGGTTTGCAGTACTTCTTTATCAAAACAATATATTCCTGTATTGATTTCACTTATTTTTTTTATATCTTCTGAAGCCTCTTTCTCTTCAACTATCTCCTGTATATTTCCTGAAACATCCCTGATAATCCTCCCATAACCATAAGGGTTATCCAATTTTGCCGTCAATACAGTACACGCGTTACCCTTTTCCTCGTGATGCTTGACAAAATCCCTTAACTCTTCAGCATCCAATAAAGGTGTGTCTCCCATTACAATCAAAACAGTTTTTATTTTATCCGAGACCTTCTCAATTGCCTTCATTACTGCATGGCCTGTTCCAAGCTGGTTTTCTTGATATGCTGTTTTGACACTATTATCATGGTTTCTGTTTAAAAAGTCCACCACCTTATCTTTTTCATGTCCTACTACCACCACCTGTTCTACCGAAAAGGAACCAACAGCATTTACCACATACCATAAAAGTTCTTTATTAAATAAAGGGTGTAACACTTTAGGAATTCTTGACTTCATCCTGGTGCCCTTGCCAGCAGCAAGGACAATTGTACTACAGGCATCAATCAATTTTACAATCCCCCATTTCAACCATCAAAATAAATCCTTACTGCACCAAGAAAATTATAACATATTTACAGACCAGATCAAAAAAAAGAAACTTAGACAAAAAAAAGGAGCTTAGAGCTCCTTAAATCTACTGTATAATTTAACAGAAGATAATCAGACAACTATTCTCTCTTCATTGTTTAATTCTGTTTCATAAGCCTTAATAACGGCTTCTTGTATTCTGTTGCGCATAGGAGTAGTAATGGGGTGGGCTATATCCTTAAATTCTCCATCAGCCCTTCTTTTACTTGGCATTGCAACGAAGAGCCCCTTACTGCCTTCTATTACTCTAACATCATGGATCACGAATTCTTCACCAAGGGTCACCGAAGCTATTGCTTTCATTTTACCTTCATCGTAAGTTTTTCTGATTCTGACATCGGTAACTTCAATCGCCATTATTCAGTTCACCACCTTCCTATTGGTTTTTTATTTTTTGAAATTTTAACGATGTTTAAAGAAGTGATGTTTGAAAGATCGTTGATATAAATAGATGTCTTACGGTATGTTAGTATTCTATAAAATTAATAATATTCCTTCTTTGAATGATAAAATTTTTTGAATTTTCTTTTTCTTTTTAAAATTGCAACTATAATTTTTGATATAAAACTTTTGATTAAGCAGCTTTTTTTAGACGCTGGGGAGTCCTAGATTATAAACTGCTTTAAGCTAGCTAAGATCATATGAACAAATGTGTTCAGGGCTTATATTGACTTTGACATCCTGAGTGGCCTCGTCTATCTCTTCAAAAACAGCTAATGTAAGATAGTTTTCGACTAGTTTATTGGAAGGTTCCCTGGTTGACATCAAAACCCCTTTACCCACTACTTCTGCGTTAAATTCTTCTACCATGTCCATCATTCCTTTCATGGTACCGCCACCTTTCATGAAGTCATCCAAGACAAGGACTCTCGAATCAGGTTCTATAGCCCGTTTAGACAGGGACATAGTTTGAATTTTTTTGGTAGTTGCAGATATATAGTTGATCGTGACCACAGAACCTTCAGTGATTTTGCTTTCTCTTTGAGCTATAACCAGGGGCTTACCCATGTAATGAGCAGTAAATGCCGCCAAGGGGATCCCCTTGGTTTCTATACAGAGAACTATGTCAGGTGATTTTTTGTAAAACATTCCTGCCATTATCTTTCCTAACCTATTAATCAATTTTGGATTTGTAACGATATCAGCAATGTATACATATCCTCCAGGCAAAACCCTGTCCCTTTCTTCTATGCGCTCTTTTAGCTTCTCTAAAACTTCTTGGATACTATCGATGGAGAGGAAAGGGATAAACTTAATCCCTCCACTTTTACCAACTACTGTTTCCACTGTACCATGACCATATTCTTCTAAGTTCTTCCTTACTATATCTATGTCTTCACTGATTGTCGATTTAGCTGCGCCAAAAAAGTTGACAAATTTTAATAGAGGCTGCATCTCTCCGGGGTTATTTAACAACTCATGAGTAATATAAATTATTCTATCAATCCTCTTCACTCTTTCTCCACCTGTTCTCGCCATTGATATATCTCTCCTTGTTCAGATAAATTTATAGGTACTGATTTTTTCCAGCCAAGCCAAATCTTCTTCTTTGTCTATGTCCGTTCCAAGCTCGGGATACGAGGTGATAACAGCTTTGCCATTGATGTTTAGAATTTTTGATACTTTTCTTTCTACCCTGGGCAATGTTAATGTTCCAGTAATCAAGTTAATCAAAAAAGGCAACCCCAGCACCATTGCCAGCTTAATTGGGTTTTTTCTAATAGCAATTATTTTTTTAAGCATATCATAACATTGGTTAACCTTTCTAGGATTTATAAAAAAAATATTCCCTCCTGTAAAATTCCCTTCTTTAAATTTCACAAAAGTTCTATTAAGGTCTGGAAACTTCCTATCATTTTCTTCTTTTTCTATCACAGGGTAAAAGAGGTCATAATTTCCCTGACACTTTTTTATAAAATCTTCAATTGCTTCGGGGGTAATCAGGGGAATATCCGATGTGACTAGGAGAATGTTTTCTCCTGGTTTCACCTCAATTTTTTCAGTAGCCACCAAGATATTATCCAACACGGCACCCCTTTCTGCTAAAATTTCTATATTATAACCTTCCAGCGCTTTTTTTAGATCATTTGCCGGGCCTACCACATAAACTTTTTCGATCTCATCTACTTTATTTAGAGCAGAAATAATATAGGTGATCATAGGAAAACCTTTTACATTGACCAATGCCTTATTTTTGTCAAAACCCCTAGTTGAAACCTTGGGGTTTTTATTATCTCCGGCTAGTATTACAGCTTTAGTCAAAGAAATCTACTCCTTTCCAACTTCTACCCCCTTGTGACGGGGAACCGTCACAAAACAATCAACTTCACCATAACTTTTTTCAACCCATTCTTTAGTGGATTTGGCCTCTTCCATATGTTTAAAAATTCCATAAATCGTAGGCCCGCTGCCGCTCATCAATACCCCACGGGCTCCCCCATCAGATATGGTCTGTGCAATAGTTTTTAATATTGGAAACCAAGAATTAACAATAGGTTGCATAGAATTGTACAGGTTGTCCGCTATTTTATTAAGGGATTTTTCCTCTAAAGCTTTAATAAGCTGCTTTGAACAAAGTTTGTTTTCCCATCCTTTTTGACTGTACATCCCCTTGTTCATACTTCGATAAACTTCCCCTGTTTTTATACCAAAATAAGGTTTGACTAGTAAAAAATAGCAAAGGGGGATAGAGGGAAGTACTGTTAATTTTTCTCCTAACCCTGTGGCAAGAGAGGTACCTCCATTTATGCAAAAAGGTACATCTGCTCCTATACCTTGGGCTATCTTTGATAACCTGTCTTGTGGAATCTTTAGTTCCAAAAGTTCATTTAACCCCCATAAAGCTGCTGCAGCATTACTACTCCCCCCAGCAAGTCCAGCAGCAGCTGGAATTTTTTTGTTTAAATATACTTTAATCGGGGGAATATTATGGTTTGCCATTATAGCTTTCACAGCTTTATGTACTAGGTTGTCTTCGCCCGTTGGTATACCCTCCTTATTACACTCGATCTTCACCTTTTCAGATTGATCCTCTTCCAAAGTAATTGTTAGCGTATCTTTAAGATCGATACTTTGCATTACCAGTTCAACTTCATGATAGCCATCTTCTCTTTTGCCTTTAACTTCCAAAAATAGATTTACTTTTGCTGGAGAATCTACTTTTATCCCTTTATCCAAAGAACCTCTCCCTTCACAGCTCTATTTATTTTCCCACATGATTTACAATTTATTCTAATAACGAAAAAGGCTATTCCCTTTATGAATCAGGGATAGCCTTTAATCCTCTTTACTTGATTTTAGACAATCTGTTGGTAGGCGTTAAGCCAGGAATCCTTCCTCTTTTTGCAATAGGCTTGTCCCCTAGTTCTTTTATATCCATGGTCATATCTATAGGGCGAGCAGCTGCAATAAAGCTACCTACTCCGAAGGCATTAACTCCGGCTTTTTTCAACTCATAGATCTTATCAGGATTTATGCCTCCAGAAGCCAGGATCCTAACATAGTTAAACCCTTCCTGGTCTAATTTTGCCCTAACTTCTTTGACAAGTCCAGGAGTAACTCCCCCTCTTTCCGAAGGTGTATCCAACCTAACTCCATAAAGATCCTTTTCCAATTCCCTAGCTACTCTGATAGATTCTTCTACTTCATCTTTAAAAGTATCTACCAAGATAACCTTGGCATCACCTTCTGGCATTATTTCATTATATGCCTTAGCTACTTCCACAGTATCACCTATTATTAGAAAAACCGCATGGGGAACAGTCCCCGATGGTTGCAGCCCTTTAAGTTTAGCCCCTAATAAACAGCTGCATCCATCAAACCCTCCTACTAGAGCAGATCTCTCCATAACAGGTGCAGAAGAAGGATGTATATGTCTTGCTCCAAAGCAGATCAAAGTGATATTCTCTCCTGCAGCTTCCCTGCAATCAGCAGCTGCAGTTGCCCAGCCTGTAGAAGAAGCCAGGATCCCCAGGAGGGGAGTTTCATATACTGCTAGCTGCGTATAAGGACCCTTTAACCTCATTATTACTTCCTTTTCGCCAAAATTTTCGCCTTCTTTTAAGGACCAAACTTCAATATCATCTTTGTCCTTTATCAAGCCAATAACTTCTTCTGTCCCTGCCATAACACCTTCTCTAGAGGCAAAAATTTCTGCCGTAACCTCTACATCGTCACTTTGTAGGTAATTTAAAAGCTCTTTCGTTCTAACAAAATAAATATCTGTAGTCCTACCACTTAAAATTTCCTCATGATTGGCGCTAAAAAGTCTTCTATCTTTATCCAACTGCCATTCATATATCTCTCGTACGTTTTTAAACTCGTCCATCAACTTTACCCCTTTCATATCAGGCATAATCTTATAATTCTAGAGCTCTCTTTTTTTATTCTTCAATAAAATGAAAATTCCTGTTACCATTATAACAGCCATTAACAAAACCGGGGTGCTAACAAAATAAGATTTAAGGGGCCTGTCTATATCTTCTTTTATTATCAGTCCAGATTTCCCTATTTTTTCCTCTTGCTCGTCTAAAATTTGTACCTTACCTATTCTATCATTTTTTTCTAAAGGAAAGGAAATGGTTTCTTTAACTTCATTATTCTTTTTTATCGTTCCCTCTGACTCTTCTAGAGAAACCATATGACTAACACTGGAATCAGTATAGAGCTCAACATCTATTCCATGATCCATATTAATGGAGCCTACTTTTTCCCCTTGCTCTACAATTTCTACCTTTTCGTAGTTTTCAAATCCGTAATCCATTAAGTTTTTAGCATCTTCAAATAGCCCTTCCCAGGTATTTTGACCTAAAACTACAGCTAGCAAAGTAGTCTCCTCCCTGGTAGCAGAAGCCACAAAGGTATAGCCAGATTTAGATGTATATCCAGTTTTTATGCCATTTAGGCCATCATATGAACCCAAGAGCTTGTTGTTATTATGCAAATCACGTTTACCATCATCCAAAATTATTTCCTCTTTATCGGTTTTGACAATTTTTCTAAATATAGGACATTTTAGCGCCTCCCTAGAAATCATAGCTAAATCATAAGCTGTAGTTTTATGCTCGGGATAACCATTGCTAAGCCCATGGGGGTTTTGGAAATTGGAATTTTTAGCTCCAAACTCTTTTGCCCTTCTGTTCATTTTATCTAAAAATTCATCTACAGAACCCGATACATGTTCAGCCGCTGCCACCGCTCCATCGTTTGCAGAGCGAAGCATAATTCCATATAATAGATCCCTTACAGAAATAGTCATCCCTTTATTAAGGTGTAAAGTAGAACCTCTTACTCTAAAAGCATTTTCCGTAATTTTTACCTGTTCAGATAATGAAGAATTTTGTAAAAGGAGCAAAGCTGTCAATATTTTGGTGGTACTGGCAGGATGTTTTTTCTCGTGCATATTCTTTTCATACAGAACCTGACCTTTTGACATCTCCATCAACAGCACTGTATCAGCCCCATGATCGACAGATAGGTTTTCACTTCCTCTAGCATCTTTATTGAAAAAAACGCCTAATAATATAAAAATCAATACCAAAACGGATATATTTTTCTTGTTAAAAAAAGCCACTACCCTCACTCCCATCAATTTTAAATTATACCCCAGCTTCTTAACTCTTTCAACAAAAATAAACAGCTGCAAAAACAATTCATAATTCAATTTTTTCACATAATTCTATATATATATGAATACATATGGTGTAGGGTTACATAATACACTGCCTTTTTCTAAAGGTATATCCAAAATTTTAAGATTTGAGATAGGAGAGAAAAAATTGTTCTGGGAAAGCTTGATTATAACTTTTGGAATGGTATTTCTTGCAGAATTAGGTGATAAAACTCAACTGGCCACCATGTTGATGGCCACACAAAAAAAATCCCCGTTAGGAGTATTCTTCGGGGCATCTATCGCTCTTATTCTTGCAAGTTTTATAGGGGTATTACTGGGAAACATTATGGCCAAATATCTTCCCCCTCACCTTTTAAAAACAGGAGCTGGAGTAGGTTTCATAATAATGGGTATTTTTTTGTTGTTTTTTCAAAAGTAAAAAATTATTTTCACCTACCTACAAACATCTGGGTAAAGTAATTGCCATAAGGGCCACCCTCCACAACTCCAACTCCAATATGGGTAAATCTCTCATTCAATATATTTCTTCTATGCCCAGGAGAATTCATCAAGTTAGTGTGAGCAGTTCCTACGGACCTTGATCCAGCCAGGTTTTCTCCGGCAATTCTAAAGCTTATCCCGAACTGCCTCAGCATATCAAAGGGAGATCCGTAAGTGGGCGAATTATGAGCAAAGTAGTTATTGTCTTTCATATCTTGGCTTTTAACCCTGGCAACTTCCACTATATCATAGTCAATTTCCAATGCCGGGATTCCCCTTTGCTCTCTTTCTCTATTCACATTTTCAATCATGGCCTTCTCTGCAGCTCTTAATTCCTCTAGTTCTTCCTTTTCCAAATCATCTTCCAAGTCATCTTCCAAGTCATCGGGCTTGGGTTTGTCTTCCGGCTCTTCTTTTGGCCTTTCTACCGGAAGATCCATTTCTTCTTCATCTTTTTCATCTTTTTCATCTTTTTCATCTTCATCTTTATCTCCATCTTTATCTCTATCATTATCTCCCGGCATCTCTACTAACTCTACTTGGCCATTTCTAATCACTAAACGCAAAGGTATCTCAAAGGTTCTTCTAGATTGATCAAAACTTACCCTTACAACCCTAACAGATTGTTCTTGGCCTCCACTTCTTAATACAAACCTGTTAGAAGCCAGTCCAGATGATGTTAAACTCAAAATAAATACAAATGTTACTGCTACTGCTAAAAACTTTATGTACTTGGTTTTCAAAGCAAATCATCCTTTCTTTGACATAATATTTGTTATGTTAATTATATTGCAGTATCTCCCAATCCTCAACTTCCTACTAATTACTTGTAATATAATAAAAACAAGTTAATTGATATATTTAGTACCAAAACTGTCAATAATATAAAATCCCTTAATGCTGGCTTAATTAGCCAATAACTGGATATTGTTGGGCAAAAAAAATAGCCCTTTATCAGGGCCTAGCAATGGACTTTATCGTACAGGGATAATCAATTTCTGACCTGGAAAAATCATTTCAGGATTTTTGATGTTATTTGCACTGATTATATTTTCAGGTGCAACTTCAAATCTCTGAGCAATATCATTGATAGTATCTCCTTTTTGGACTACGTATATTTTCATCGAGGGACCAGAGCTCTCTCTTCTTGATTTTCTGTAAGGCTCTTCCTTCTTTATATCTTCTATTCCCACAACCACCTCATGCTGAGCTATATCTGTCACCTTAGCAAAAATTTCTATCACTATTGTTTCTCTAACTAAAGTCGGGTCTTCCTGGTCAATCTCATCCTGTATTACCTCAACTCTAGGAGAAATCTGAACCCGATGATCTGGCCTTGCTCCGGGAATTTCAATTGTTGTAGTGAAGGGCACACTTTCAGAAGCCTCCACGATTTCATCTGTATAAGCATCTACAAAAAATATCTGTTTATCCACAAAACCTTCGACGACTACCTTATCCTCTATGATCCGCCCTTCTACATCTCTAAATTCACTAAGTACCTGTTGAATTTTCCTTGCAGGTACTGACAGTTGTGTATCAGCTTCAACAATATTCTGAACCCTATCTTCACCAACTACAGGCGAAACCTTTAAGAGCTCTGTGATTGTATTTACTTCTTTTATATCCTTTACCACTTCAATCTGTACCGTTTGGGTTACTTTAACAAATACTTCTATTATTGCAATTTGTCTAAGCTGAAAATCGTTAACTATTTCTACATTGATATCTTCTACCCTGGGAAACTCCTGTACATTCATATCCGGCTTTGCACCGGGGATATCTACAGTTAGAGAAAAATCTTCCCTTACAGTTCTCTCTCTTACCACATCCAATTCCGGGTCAACAAAATAGATCTGCTTGACAAGGGTCCCTTCTACCACCACTTTATCATCTATTACCCTACTCGATACATCTTCAAATCTAGAATCCACAGACTCAATTTTTCTTACCGGGTAATCTAGATTTATGTCGCTTATTATCTCTGTCTGGGCTGTATTTTCACCTATGACATCCTCCACTTTAAGAAGTTCTTTATCAACTGTTATTTTTTCACCGATGACATCTGTTGCAACCTCTAACTGGATTGTCTCAGTAACCTTGACAAATATCTCTATTATTACAAGTTGTCTATAAACTTCTTCTACAAAGTGATGATGCGCTCCTATTTCTCCTTCTCCTTCTCCTTCTCCTTCTCCTCCTTCAGCTTTTTCTCCTTTATGATAACTTTTATCCTTATCTACTTGATTCAATTTCACCAGTTCCACCCTAGGTCTAACCTGTACGTTATGTCCCGGCTCGGCTCCTAGAATGTCCACAAAAACAGAAAATGGTTCTTCAAAACTCTTTTCCCTTAGAGTTCCATCATTATCATCCACAAAATACACTTGTTTTTCTATAACTCCCCTGACCACAACTTTATCTTCAATGACTTCTGTATCAGTGACCTCTACCTCTGCCTCCACAGGTTCCCGTATCTTTCTTACAGGAGCAGGCAAAGATATCTCGGCTTCTACATTTGCCTGGGTAGCACCTTCACCTACCACTGACTCCACTTTAAACAGCTCCGTTACCAATTCAATATCCTTATAGGACAAACTAATTCCCCCCTTCACCTTCTTTACTATACTATATGCATTAACTCCAAAGTATGTTAGCTATCTTTAAAAGTCCTTGATTTCTTAGGCTGATTAACAGTAATATGGGCTTTTACATATGTTGTATTAAATTAGATTGATAAATGTACATACAAGAACTAATTGTAGTTACTAAATCACTTATCAATCCAGACCAGGCAAGGCAACTCTACTATAAAGGAGGGAAAACATGACCAAAAAATGGACTAAAGAAGAGATCGAGTTATTAAAACAAGAATATCCTACAAAACCAAAAAAAGAACTTGAAAAAACATTCAATAGAAATATGGCTGCCATAACTTTCAAAGCAAACAATTTAAATTTAAAAAGGCAACAATACTGGACAAAAAAAGAAGAAGAACTCTTAATCAAATACTATTCTTCCATTTCAGAAGAAGAACTCTCCCAGCTATTAAATCGTAGTATAGCCAGCATAAGAAATAAAGCAAGTCGCCTGGGGGTAAGAAAGAATAAAATGAACCCAAAGGCAAAACCCTGGGGCCAAAAAGAAATAAAAAAACTAAAGGAAATGTACCCAGTAGCATCCAAAGAGGAACTGAAAAATACTTTTGATCGTTCATTAAATGCCATCAGAAACAAAGCTTTTCAGCTTAAAATAAAGAGAAAGAAGCCCATAAAAAAAGGATAAAAAAAGAAAAGCCATCTCCATCTCTTCTGACTTTTCTTTTTTTATCTCTTTTATTTAACTGCAGCTAGTATTTAATAAAAAACAGATATATTATTGTCCCATGGATTATCCCACAAAAAAAAAATTGTCGATTTTTAATAAACTAACTAGATTTACTCAATGGCCCAGTCAATCTTTTTATTGTTCCCTAAGGACAATTCCACAGTTTGAGTTAGTACATCAGCATAATTGAAGGTAAATCTTTGACTATAAGAAGGCTCATCTACCCTGACAATAAAAATAGAAGGATAGGTGTTTTCCAAAACCCCTTCTTTTTCAATAGTTTTTTTCCGGCCACGGTTAGCTTTTAATTTTATTTTCTCTCCAATGTATCTATCAAGGGTTGACTTAATATCTACGAGAGCATTTTGAGCTGTCACCAAGATATCACCTCTTTTGTGAGCTTATTATTGTTCATTGTATCACATTAAGCTCTAAAAGTCAAACAATTCCCTCATTTCTCTTGCTAATATATGCTATATATGCTATATATAAATATATATTATTTGGTATATTTATCCGCTACCTTTGATGCTCCAAAAGAATAAGGTTTTATCTTGGGAGAAAATCCGCTTCCAAATACCATCCCTACAACTTCCCTGATCAATTCCTTGGTTTCACCATGTTCTCCCACATCAAGGTGAATTTCCAGGTTTAACTCTTTATGCTCCTTTTTACTAAGCTTTCCGGTCATTTTACTTGCTATTTCCAAACTTAATGAGGTTTCATAAAATATCTTTTGCCTTAAAGAATTAATATGATCTCTGTTTGTTCTTCTAAAAAAGTATCTAGCTCCTTTTCCAACCCTGTGGACAATAATAGCCGTTACAAAACAAGACCTGGTTTTGATGTTATGAGAATCCGTGCCGATTATCAGCTTGTACTGATCCTTGGGACAATCACTAATATAGTTCATGAGCTCATCAAAAACCTGGTCAATGGTCAGTTTTCCTCTTGAAGGACTCTGGAACATTAGCATTGTAACTACCCCTTTTATCCACATCATAACGAGCTTTTATGATTTAATAAAACTAGCTCCATACCTATTATAAAACACATTAAATATACTAGCAAATGTAAAAAGTTCTAAATCCTGAGCTCTCACCATGCTATCAAGATCGTGTTCATCCAGAATCTTAGAGAAATCTTCCTGCGTTATCAATGCTAAGTCTTTTAGGTTGTTCTTAAGGGTTTTCCTTCTTTTTGCAAAACTCTTTTTCACAAACTCTATAAAAAGCTCCTCATCCTCAAGGTAGACTGGGGACTCTAAATGTTTTTCCAGCTTTATAACCGCTGAGTCAACTTTTGGCGGAGGCAAAAAAACATTTGGCGTTAATTTCATTACAAGTTCAATATTATAATAGTAATTTAATATCACAGTTACCGCACTGTATTCTTTTGTCCCTACTTTTGCCATCAACCTCTGTGCCGCTTCCTTTTGTACAGTTAACACCAGATCCTTCACCCGTTTTGAAGATGTTGCTAATTTCATCAATAATGGAGTTGTAATGTAATAGGGTAGGTTAGCTACTACCTTTACTTTTTTTTGATCCTTCAGGTACAGAGCTAAAAGCTCATCATATTCAATTTTAAGAGCATCATCCTGAACAAGGATAATATTGTCATATTCCCTTAACAAAGTGCCGTTTAATATCTCAATTATATCCCGGTCGAGTTCTATAGCAATAACATTTTCTACAATCTCAGCCAAGGCTTTAGTCAAAGTCCCTATCCCTGGACCAATTTCCAGTACTGTATCATGGTATTGTAGCCCAGCTGCATTAATTATTCCATTTAAAATATTCTCATCAACAATAAAATTTTGACCCAGGTTTTTTTTGACTTTGAAATCATATTTATCCAATATCTCTTTTACTCTTTTTGGAGATGTTAGCTTCATATAATCTTCCTATCAATCACAGATTAAAAAACTCTACAGCATTACGGGTGGTAATCTCTGCAACTTTATCAAAATGCAAGTTTTTCTCCTCAGCCACAGCTTCTCCCACAAGCCTTACGTAGGCCGGCTCGTTTAATTTGCCCCGGAAAGGTTCAGGGGCAAGGTATGGACAATCTGTTTCAATCATCATCATATCCATAGGGGTTTTCCTGACTACTTCTCTTAATTTATCAGCTTTTTTGAAAGTTATAGTTCCAGTAAATGAAATATAGAATCCCAGTTCTAAAACTTTTGAGGCGACTTCAGCATCTCCGCTAAAACAATGAAACACTCCCCTAACACCATTGTAATCTTTCAAAATCTCAATCACTTCTTCATGGGCGTCCCTATCATGAATTATAACAGGGAGGTTTAGTTCTTTTGCCAATTGAAGCTGCTCTTTAAAAACATCCTTTTGCTCCTGTTGAGGGGAAATATTTTTAAAGAAATCAAGGCCCATTTCTCCGATAGCTATAACTTTCTCTTGGGATGCCATACTCCTTAATCTGTCAATATATCCTTTAGGAGCATTTTTGGCATCATGGGGATGTATCCCAACGGAAGCATAAACTTCATCGTAATTCTTTGCAAGTTCAATTGACTTTTCAGATGACTCCACCGTTATTCCGATATTTATTATTTTGGTCACACCTTTTTTCTTTGCCCTGTTTATCAGCTCGGATACATTATTATAAAGTCTTTTATCATCTAAATGAGCATGGGTATCTATCAATTCAGTCATTTCTAGTTCACCTTACTTCCTTTGGTAATATTCTCATCATCTACAGAAGTCAATACTATATCATCTTTGCTTCCATCTAAATGGGAAGCCGCAAGAATCATCCCTTCTGATTTTACTCCTTTGATTTTTGTTGGTTTAAGATTAACCACAATAAGAGTTTTTTTACCTAGAAGTTCTTCAGGAGAATAACTTTTAGCTATTCCTGCTACTACCTGCCTTGTTTCGAATCCTACATCCACTTCCAACTTGAGCAGCTTATCAGCACCTTTTACTGGTTCAGCTTTAGTTATTTCACCAACCCTGAGATCAAGTTTGGCAAAATCATCTATAGAAGCCGTTGTCTCCTTAACCCCATAATCAGCATGGGACGGCCCTTCTTGAGGGCTCTCTACCCCAGCATCTTTGCTGGTCTTTTCGGACTCTTCGGTTTCAGTAGACAGTTTTTCTAACTCTTCTTCTATTTCCAACCTTGGGAATAGAGGCTTATCCTTTTTCACCTGCTGTCCAGGCTTGATTTGACCCCACTCCCCTGCACTATCAAAATCTAAAATATTGTCATCAGAAATCCCAAGTTGTTCCCAGATTTTTTTCGGGGTCCTGGGCATAAAAGGCCAAAGCATTATACTAATTATTCTCAAGCTTTCAGAAAGGTTATATAGGACGGATCTTAATCTTTCTTCTTTTTCCTTGTCATCTTTAAACTCCTTACCTAGTATCCAAGGCTGAGTTTCGTCAATATACTTATTGGTTCTTCTGATCAAATTCCACAATGATTCGAGGGCATCGGAAAATCTAAGGTTATCCATATACCCGGCCATTTCTTTAGGTGTTTTAACAGCCAGATTCATCAAGTCTTCATCCACTTCATCTTTACTACCGGGCTCGGGCATTATACCATCAAAGTATTTGTTTATCATTGCAACAGTTCTGTGCAAGAGATTTCCAAGGTCATTAGCCAGGTCATAGTTAAGCCTTTCTATAAGTGATTCTGGGGTGAAGACACCATCAGAACCAAAAGGTATCTCTCTTAACAGATAAAATCTCACAGCATCTGACCCGTATTTTTCCGAAAGAATCTTTGGATCTATTATATTACCCTTTGATTTACTTATCTTGCCATCTTCAAGAAGGAGCCACCCATGCCCAAAAACCTGTTTTGGCAAGGGCACTCCCAGGGCCATCAAAAAGATCGGCCAGTAAATGGTATGGAATCTGACGATTTCTTTACCAACCAGGTGAACATCACAAGGCCAGTATTTTTTAAATTTAGAATCATCCTCTGTCATGTAACCTAAAGCTGTAATATAGTTTGTCAAGGCATCTAGCCACACGTAGATGACATGGTCAGGGTCCATGGGGACAGGTATTCCCCATTTGAAAGTAGTCCTTGATACACATAGGTCTTGAAGTCCGGGTTTAAGAAAGTTGTTAATCATCTCGTTTTTTCTTTCCGGAGGCTGAATAAAATCAGGGTTGTTTTCAATATGTTCCAATAGCTTGTCAGCATATTTACTCATTTTGAAAAAATAGCTTTCTTCTTTTACCCATTCAACAGATCTATGACAATCAGGACACAGATTGCCATCTTCTAGCTGCCTTTCAAGCCAAAAGGATTCACAGGGAGTGCAGTACCACCCTTCATATGTATCTTTATAAACGTCTCCTTGTTCATAAAACTTCTGAAATATTTGTTGGACCACCTTTTTATGCCTTTCTTCAGTTGTCCTGATAAAATCATCATAATCTATATCCAACACTCCCCAAAGATCCTTGATCCAATCCACTATTTCATCAACAAATTCTTGAGGAGCTTTATCGTTCTCCTTTGCCCTTCTTTCTATTTTCTGGCCATGTTCATCTGTCCCGGTCAAAAACATGACATCATAGCCAGTTAATTTCTTAAATCTCGCCATGCAATCTGCTGCTACCGTCGTATATGAATGCCCAATATGCAGCTTACCGCTAGGATAATATATCGGCGTTGATATATAAAATGTATCCTTATTTGCCACGAATGATCCCTCCATTCTTATAATAAAAAATAGGCTGTTCAAATAAACTCATTTCCTATATAATAACTTTTTAGGAAAGTCTATAAAAAGATTATAACATACAATAACACCTGTCAAGAAAAATAAACCCCGTAAAAAGCCCAATACAAAGGCCTCTCCCTTCTATTTTTTAGTATCAGTTACTAAATTATACAAAACCTTCTTTATTTTTCAACGCGTTTCTGGTATACTATGGATAGATTGTCGAATGATGTCTAAAATCACATTAAGGAGGGAGGAGTAGTATTGAAATCTACAGGATTAGTTAGAAAAGTCGATGAGTTGGGAAGAGTGGTTATACCCATCGAGTTAAGGCGTAACCTTGGCATTGAAGAGAAAGATGCGTTAGAGATCTATGTCAACGGCGAACAAATAGTCCTACAAAAGTACGAGCCTGCGTGTATCTTTTGTGGAAGTGCTGACAGTGTTACCAACTACAAAAATAAGAAAGTTTGCAATGAATGCATAGGAAACTTAAACTCTACCTCTTAATTATGCATTCTGTAAAGGGGTTGTTCTGATAAAAAAAGGGACAACCCCTTATTTGCTTTATGCCGTGTCGAATTTTGTCACATTTTAAGGGCTATGTTGTATATTTTATTTTTTGGAACTCCAGTAACTTCAGCCAGGGATTTAACAGCATCTTTTTTGGTAAAACCTTGTTCTAACAACTTCTTTAATTCCTCTCCAATCTCCTCATCAGTCATAGTTTCTTCATCTATTGTTTCACCATCTTCTTTGCCTTCAATTACAATTGTTATCTCCCCTCTCATTTTATCCTGGTCCAACTTTTCAAGGATGTCTAGCCCAGTCCCTCTAATATATTCTTCATACACTTTTGATATTTCTCTTGCCACCACTATTTTCCTGTTCAAAACCTTTGGGGCAATTTCCTGTAAGGTCTTTATAGTTCTGTTAGGGCTTTCATAAAAGATTACGGGACAGCTAGAACTAATTATATCTATAATGGCCTTTTTTCTTTCTGTACCCTTTCTAGGTAAAAATCCCATGAAGAAAAATTTATCAGCAGAAAATCCAGAGGCACAAAGAGCTGTTATAGCAGCAGATGGCCCTG
>CAZCIZ010000016.1:0-17513 GCA_964498995.1 uncultured Clostridia bacterium
ATAATGATGATAATGATGAGATTGATGAGTTTGATTTTGTTGATAATGATATAGACAAGTTAGATACTGCTGATAACTATGAAGGGATTTACGGTTTATCTATTGGAGATAACAAAGAAACAGTTATAGAACTATTAGACCAACCTGATAGAAAAGATCCAAGTGCTTATGGCTTTGAGTGGTGGGTATATAATCGCGATTATGATAATTTCTTGCAGGTAGGTATTAATGATAACAATGAAGTCGTTAACTTATATAGTAATTCAAATAATTGGGATTTTGAAGGCCTTAAAGTAGGACTAAGTAAAGAAGAAGCCAAAAAAATATTCCCTTATGAAAAAATAGTTGAATACTCACATGGATCAGCAAATTATTCAATACAACAGGGGAATAAGACCCCAATGGAAAAGTACCTGGTAATTACAGAAAATGATATCGCTAATGATATTGCTGTTGAAATATACATTGATATACATGACAGTAACAAGGTAACTTCTGTCAGGGTTAGTAATCCTGAGTTTATACTCGCTTCAGGTAATTATTCAATGAGTTGGACTTTTACTGGTGATTCCCCGGACCATCAGGCACCAGATCTATCTGAACAAGAACAAAAAGAGGTAAATCTTGCTAATGAGCTTCAATTATTTGATTTAGTTAATTCTATAAGGGTTAGAATGGGGGTTGATCCAGTAGATTTTCATGAAGAGATAGCTATAGTTGCTAAAGAGCATTCAATAGACATGTATAATAACAATTATTTCAACCATACTTCTCCAACTACCGGAGAGCCTGAGGATAGGGTAGCTGAAGCAAATATATTATATTCTTTAGTTCGTGAAAATATAGCATTTGGACAGTCTGATGCTATTAAAGCCCACGAAGGTTTGATGAATAGTTTAGGGCACCGTGAAACTATACTAAACGCGGAACTAAAAGGTTTAGGTACAGGAGCTTACTATAAGTATTATACACAAAAATTTATTACCTAGATGCTAAACTTTATATATAATGTAGACAATCAACATGTTAACTCTATCTAATTTATTTTTAAGGGGGCTTATATTATAATGGATACTATTCTTGCTATTTCGTCGAGTCCGCGTCGCAAGGGCAACAGCGAATTGCTGCTAGAATCTTTTGGTCAAGGGATTGAAAAAGAGGGAGGCAAAATGGTTCAACTGCGGGTTAATGATCTAAAGATCACACCCTGTCAGGCCTGTGACGGCTGTGCTTCTACCGGAAAATGTATAGTGCAGGATGACATGCAGGAAATTTATCCACAGGTTGCTTCTGCTAAAGGTATGGTCCTGGCTACACCTATTTATTTTGGGGGTATGTCTTCTCAACTAAAAAAGTTTATTGATCGTTTTCAATGCTGGTGGCACGCTAAATATAATCTTAATAATCCCCAGGTAACTCTAGAAGAAAAGAGGCCGGGATACTTTTTATGTGTAGGTGCCCTGCAAAAAAAAGCTTACTGTGAAAACGCTTTGTCTGTGGTCAAAGTATTTTTTCATAATGTGAATTACGTATACTCAGACTATCTTTGTTACCGGGGCGTGGATGAGAAGGGTGTTATTAAAGATCATTCACATGCGCTTCAAGATGCCTTTGAAGCGGGCCGGTATTTCGCTTTGCAGTCTTCTCCTGATACCAGAGATAAGAAAAACAGTGATTCATAATAATAGTTTAAACTGAATAGGTGCTGCAGGAATTATATCATGTCTGGTCAAAAGACTTACTCTCGACCAAAACTTTGACTTATATAAACAATTGTAATATTATCTAGATAATAAGAAAGTCATAATATTCTTGCAAATATAACAAGAACTTTCTTTCAAAGGGGTTTTCCGAGAAAGGTACAATATGATTATGATATTTTTAATTATTAGGGGTGATAACTTGTCAAAAAAAGTGATAGTAATCGGGGGAAATGCTGCGGGCTTGAGTGCTGCCAGCCAGGTAAAACGTACAAATCCTGATTGGGAAAGCATAGTTTTAGAAAAGACCCAGGAAGTATCTTATGCAGGTTGTGGAATACCTTATTATATTCAGGGAAAAATGGACAGCCATGAAGATCTCTTTGCCCTGTCCAAAGAGGCTATAACTGAAAAAAGAAACATCGATTTGAGGTTGGATACTGTTGTCGAAACTGTTAATCCCGAAAAAAATACATTGACCTACTCAAAAGATGGACAAACCCTAGAAGAAAGTTATGATTATCTTGTCATTGCCTCTGGAGCTTCGCCGTCAAATAAAGGGATAACAGTAGAATCGGGTGATGCTTTTACCATAAGAAATGTCGAGGACGGAGTCAAAATCAAGGAATTTATTCAGGAAAAAGGACCTCAAAAGGTTGGAGTAATAGGGGGAGGTTATATTGCCCTGGAAATGGTTGAGGTTTTATCTCAAATGGGTCTTGATACAACCTTGATTCATAGAAGGGATCAGCTTAATAGGGCCTTTGAAGAGGAAACATCCAAGGATATTTTAGAAATCTTAAAAGACAATAAGGTCAACTTGGAATTAAATACAGAGATCTATAAAGTGGAGGAAAAAAAAGAAGGAGAAACTACAAAAACCGTTGCTGTGCCTAAAGAAGGAGAACCTCTAGAATTTGACCTAATAATCCTAGCGTTGGGAGTCGCTCCTAACACCAAATTTTTGGAAGGTTCAGGGATTGAATTGGGAATTAGCGATACAGTCAAAGTAAACAGGAACATGAAAACGAATTTTAAAAACATTTATTCTGCCGGAGATTGCGCCGAAACAGTTGATTTAATTACCGGGCAACCAGTATTTTTACCTCTTGCTCTTAAGGCCAACAAAGAAGGAAGTATTGCAGGAACCAATATAGCTAGAGAAGCTGATATAGAAGAATTTCCCGGTGTAGCTAAGAGCTCAATTTTAAAGATTTTTGATTATGGAGTGGCTATAACTGGTTTGACTAAAGGTGAGGCAAAAAAGAAGGGATTTGAATGTGAAAGTATTGAAGTGACAAGTATGAGCAGGCCTCATTATTATCCCGGGGGAGGCAAGATTAAGATTTTGGTCAATTTTGATCATGGTACGGGTAGGATTCTAGGGGCTCAGATTATTGGGCCTGTTGATGAAGCCAAAAAAATTGATGTTTATACAACCTTGATCCAATTAAAAGGCACAGTAAAAGACCTGTACAACTTGGACCTGGCTTATGCTCCACCCTTTTCTCCTGTATATGACCCGGCTGTCCTTTCTGGCAGAGTGGCTAAGAAAAAACTGAAATAATATGACAAGAGGATACTAAAGGGTCTAAGGTTTTTGTTTCTCTTACAAAAACTATAGCAGCCTGGCTGCCTCGATAAAGGGCAGGCCAGGCTTTTTTAATGTTTTGTTTATTATACAGGAGGTGATTGTATTGTACTAAACAGGAGACAAAGAAAATATGTTGATGAAACATATGCCCGATACTTGGTATTAAAATAAAATAAAATAGACATCCATCCATGATGATCCATGATTATGTTGAGCCTCATAGATTCAAAGTTCTTTCATTGTCTGGCTTTCAATGATAAAATTAGGTTGTTAAAATAATGTTGTAGTACGAAAATAAATCAGCTATTTTCATTACTGGTTGTGGTCTGAAAGGCAAAACATGGGGAGTTAGTAAAGAATTATTATAGGGCGAAGGTGGTATCTTCTATGAGTTGGGGTAAAATGAGAATAGCTAATATCTTTGTGTTTTTAGTAGTCCTTGCTGTTTTAGTGGTAGGGCTTGGAGCTTTCGGCCAGGCCTTTGCCGTGGAAGGACCGGGGGGAATTGACAAAGAGCCTGGAATGGAAACTGAATCTCAAACTTATCGGGCTAGGGTTTTGGAGGTGGCTGAAGAGGATCCGCCCCAAGCAGAAGAAGGATTTACTGAAAAGGTACAATTACTTGAAATCGAATTGTTGGAGGGTCCCCTAGAAGGCGAAAGGGTAGAACTTGACAACCCCCTTTCGGGGAATGACTTTTATGATATCGAAGTCTCTTCTGGAGACAATATCCTGGTGATGGCTGAGCTGTCCGGAGGCGAGATCAGTAACCTTTATGTTCAGGATTTTGTCAGGGACACGTATATCTATTATTCAGTAGTTATATTTGCTGTAGCCCTATTGATAGTTGGTGGGTTAAAAGGAATTAAGACGATCTTGACCCTGGGGATTACTTTGTTTATGGTTTTTAGAATCATGGTCCCCATGGTAGCACAAGGGTATAATCCCCTGTGGTTGAGTGTGTTGCTTGCTTCTTTAGTAGCTCTGATAAGCCTCTCTATTATTGGCGGCTTTAATAAAAAGTCAATAATCGCGATTATAGGAACCATAGGTGGAGTAATAGTAGCAGGTGTACTAGCTCTAGTAGTAGGTGGGATGGCTAACCTGACAGGTTTCTCCAGTGAAGAAGCTCAGCTTCTACAATACACGGATATTGGAGATATTGACGTCCAGGGGCTTTTGTTTGCCGGGATAATAATCGGGGCCCTAGGTGCTGTCATGGATATAGGAATGAGCATTGCATCTTCGTGCTATGAGATGAAAGAAATTAACCCCAGAATCAAAGGAGAAGAGCTGTTTCGGTCAGGGCTCAATGTGGGGCGTGACATCATGGGCACCATGTCAAACACCTTGGTCCTAGCTTATACAGGGACAGCTATGCCTTTACTTCTATTGTTTTTAGCTCAGGATATGGGCTTTGCTGAGATAATAAACTTAGATGTGGTGGCTACGGAAGTGATCAGGGCAATTGCCGGCTCCATGGGCCTACTAGTTGCTATCCCTATCACTGCCATGACTGCTGGGTTTTTCTATGGACATAAGAAGTAAGCTTAATTTTAAATAGGCTGCTATACTTAACAGCCTAAATAAAAGGAGGCGCTATATCTTGACCGGAAAGGATAAAGACCTTGACACCAGGATTAAAGAATTGGAAAAAGAAATAAACGAGCTGAAAAAGAGAATGCCCGCTCATTCTGCAAAACCGGAAATAGTAGAAGAACTAGAAGAAAAAGAAGAAGAACTCTCCAGGCTTTTGAAAGAATAAGCCTTAAGCTTAAACTTTGTATAAAAACCACCTGCATGTTTCTAACTCGTATTTTAGCTCGTAGACCTTTTCTCTATCATCCATCATGCTCTGACACCTGTAAATGACGGTCCTTTTTCCTGCAAGCTTTTCTTCTTTTTTTAAAACTATATTATTTACCTTTACAACTGTTGTTGAAGCCTGGGGATCTTCTTTATTTTCTTCCTTTAGTCTGAACCTTAAGGGAGTTATGGATCCATCTATTTTGGACCATGAGATCATTTCTATAGGTTTCATGACTATTTTCAATGTTATCCTCTCCTTCAAAGATAAAAGCTCAATATCAGGACTTAATATCAGGGTTTATAAAAAGCTTATTTAATTATTTGCTAAGAATTCCCGTGATTTTAGTCATGGGATTAATTAGCAAAGGTTGTAAATTGCCAATTATTATTATGGCAAACAAAGGCTAAATACTTAAAGTCAAAGTGCTTAGGCTAGTCAATTAGAGCTTTTACAAGCCCGTCACTTTAGTGATGGGTAATTGACGCTTGTTACAAAATACTTGACATCATGGGATAGTCTTTCTCTTTGATGACTCCACCTAGCATTGGGTCAAGGCCTGAATTGAGAAAGCAGGAGCGGATGAGGGCTTTGTGGCCGTATTTTTTACGTAGTTTATCCACGGCTTGATCTATCTTATTTTCTTTTTCCTTAGAATAGGAAAAGATGCTGAGCTGGTGCAATTCCCTTGAATAAAGATCTGAAAGATGAATTCCCAGATGTCTTAAGGGTTCTTTTTGCCAGCTTTCCTCTAACAATTTTTTTGCCTGGTTGTAGATTTCCCTGGTGGAATCGGTGGGTAGTTCTAGCTTACTCTGATGAGAATAAGAGGCGAAAGAGCTGTTCTTCACCCTTATAGAAACAAGACCTGCATATTTTTTCTCCCTTCTCAATCTCATTGTCACCGTTTCTGTGAGAGAAAGGAGTATTTTATTGGCGGTTTCTATATCCTCGACATCAAAGGGAATCGTAGAAGAATTGCCCAGGCCCTTGATGGGGAGCCCTTCTCTTCTGACCGGAGAATTTTCTATCCCGTTGGCGTAGTTCCAGATCAAAAGGCCGTGGCTTTTTAGAAACCTTTGCAAATATTCCGGCCTTGCCCTGGCGAGTTCACCGATGGTTTTTATCCCTCTTTTTGCTAATTTTTTTTGTGTCCTACTTCCTACCATGATTAGCTCTTCAGTATCAAGGGGCCACATTTTTTCAGGGATTTCTTCAGGATGAAGAGTGTGAACTCTATCGGGTTTTTTTAGCTCGGAAGCCATTTTGGCCAAAAGCTTATTTGGGCCGATACCTATATTCACAGTGAAACCTAGCTCCTTTTTTACCCTTTCTTTAATTTCATAGGCGGCTTTTTCTTCTTCTCCGAAGTGTTTTTCCATGTTTGTGTAGTCCATAAACACTTCATCTATGGAGTACTGCTGGACTAAAGGGGTATATCCTTCTAAAAGCTTTAACATTTCTTCGCTGCACCTGGTATACAGGGAGTAATTGGGGGGAAAAATCTTTAAAAAAGGGCATTTTTTCCTGGCGGAAAACAGGGTTTCCCCCGTGCTTATTCCGTATTTTTTGGCAGGAATTGATTTGGCAAGGACAATGCCGTGACGCTTTTCTTCATCTCCTCCTATTACAGAGGGGACAGTCCTCAAATCCAGGCCATAACCTTTTTCTAGCTTATCTACAGCTTCCCAGGAAAGATATGCAGAGTTGACATCAACATGAAAAATAAGTCGGTTTGACATTATTTTGACCTCCATCCTTACGAAATTATACGGCGACTTTGTAAACCTCTCATTACTAAAGTTACGAGATTGCGTGGCGACTTTTTCAAATTAAGTGATTTTAATAATATTATAAACAAACAATAGTTCGAAGTAAAGAGTAAAAAAATAGAAATTGGACTCTAAGCCCAACTTCTATTTTAAATTAGCCTTCTGGTTCAAAGGCGTCTTTGTCAGCGCCGCAGATGGGACATACCCAGTCATCCGGAATGTCATCAAAGGAGGTTCCTGGAGAAACTCCGTTATCAGGATCTCCTTCTAAGGGATCATAAATATAGCCGCACACTGTACAGCGATATTTATCTCCCCCTGTTTGTGGATCTGGCTTTGACTCTTTTTCTTCTGGCTTTTCTTCTTCTGGTTGATAAGTTGGTGCTGTCTTTGGAGCTTTGCCTTTTTTGACCTGGTGGTAATAAGCGTAGGTGAGGGGCTCTCCCTCTCCGATTATTTCAGCATTTATAATTTTACCCACAAAAATGGTATGAGTTCCTATTTCCAAGCTGTCTAGTACTTCTGCCTCTAGCCAGGCGATTATATTATCCTTGAGAAGTGGTGCCCCCGTTGTTCCGGTTTCAAAATCTAAATCCTTGAATTTGTCGATTTCTTTGCCAGTTTTGAACCCGAAATGTCCGATGGTTTCCATGGGAACTTCCTGATTCAGTATTGATACGGTGAAAACCTTGCTATCTTTAATATAATCACTGGTGAGGTTCTCTTTATTGATGCTGACAGCTATGGTAGCAGGATCAGAGGTTATTTGCATTACGGTGTTTGCTATCTGGCCGCTCCAGTTGTCACCTTTTTTAGAACAAACTATATACAGCCCGTAACTTAGATTTCTTAAAGCTTTTAAATCCAACTTAACAGCCTCCTTAAAAATTGTTTAGATACTATATTATTGTACCAATAAATGTTAGAATATAAAAGAAAAATAGTTAATACTATAGTGAAAATTGAGAAAAATATTATATAAAATGATATTGTTTTATAATGGTAGTATTTTATATATACAACACTCCCTGTAGCGTAACAACTCATGCTCCGGTTTTTGGCCCTAAGGAGGAATCAAATTGGAACTGATTTTATTTATATTACTAGTAGGTCTAGGAGTGTATTTTTATGTAAAGGATAATTCGGACTGGGTGGAAATTTATTCAGCCGATGAGAGCTCTCTAAAAGAAGTCCAATTGAGGATAAAGTATTTAAAGGATAGGGGGATAAGGCCCCGATTGAAACACCCAGGATTTGGAGGTTTTTTCCCTCGAAATAATCCTGGGGAGGCAGGTAAGATAAAGATTATGGTTAGAACAGAAGAAAAAGAAACTGCCCTGGATTATTTAGAAAAATATTCTATTGAGAGATTTCAGTAATAAGGATAAGATTAAGTAGAGTATAATTTTGTGTGTGCGTAACTTTTTTGTAAGGTGAACGTCTTATAATCCGAAAGTATACATTTGTAAGCAAATAATAAATGTGGGACTATAAATTTAATCAGGGGGAAGGAAAATGTCAAAAATCTTAAAAAACTTTAAAGCGGGTAAGTCTTTTAGTTTCTTTGTAGTGGTAATGCTGAGTTTGGTCTTTATGTTTGCCCTGGGAGGCTGTGGGAATGAAGCCGAGAATAAAGAGGATGAGGTGAAAGAAGAAACTGAGATAAACGAAGAGGAGGCAGACGCAAAAGAAGAGATTTATAAAGAAGGGGAGATAAAACTTTATTTTACTGAAGATACTGGGGCCAGTTTTGTCAAAAGCTATGAAGAAAAAGATGTAGACAGGGTTACACCGAAAGAAGCCATGGAAATGTTATTGGAGGGGCCAGAAGATGAAGAACTATTTGGGATGAGTGAAGATGTTAGCCTACTTGGACTGGAGATCGAAGAAGAGAGGGCGTATGTTGATTTTTCCCAAGAATTATTGGATATAAGTCTTGGACATGAAGCAGAGGTGGTCTTGGTAGCATCCATCGTCTATACTTTGACTCAATTTGATGGGATAGAAGAGGTACAGATTTTGGTGGAAGGTGATACTGCCGATACTATTTCCGGACACGTTGGTATCGATGAACCTTTGACGGAAGAGGATTTGTAGAATAAATTTTGATGATAATCGGCTCTTATACTCGTGATTTTAGTTATCATGAGTCAGAGCCGATTTATTTTATTATACCTCGCCTCGAAATTTGAGGCTTTTTTTGTTTAACTTCAGTAATTATGTTATAGTTTGTATATATTGGATAGATATTTATTTGTACTAAACAACCCAACAAGTTTTTATTCAGGAGGTAGGCGGACCATGTCAGAAAAAATGGAACTCCTTGCAACTTCGACTTTTGGCTTAGAGAGGGTTCTTGCAGACGAATTAATAGATCTTGGGTATAGTGACATAAAAATTGAAAATGGAAAAGTTAATTTTAAAGGAGATATATTTGATATATGCAGGACTAATATGTGGCTTAGAACTGCTGATAGGGTAAAGATAAAGGTAGGGGAATTTGAAGCCACTTCCTTTGAAGAATTGTTTGACAAAGTCTATGCACTTCCCTGGGAGGAATATATCCCCGGGGATGCTTACTTTCCGGTGGAAGGTAAGTCGGTTAATTCTACCTTGTACAGTGTGCCTGACTGCCAAAAAATAGTTAAAAAAGCAGTGGTGGAAAGGATGAAGACCCGGTATAACAAGAGTTGGTTTGAGGAAGAAGGCCCTGATTTTGTTATAGAAGTAGCTATTTTGAAGGATCAGGTGAGCGTTACAATAGATACTACTGGGCCGGGTCTGCACAAAAGGGGATATAGGAAAAAATTCAAAGGGGCCCCTTTGAAGGAAACCTTGGCTGCCGGACTTGTGAAACTGGCCAGGTACAAGGCTAAGGACCCATTGATTGACCCATTCTGCGGTTTGGGGACGATCCCTATAGAAGCTGCTATGATAGGTAAAAATATCGCCCCAGGACTATTCAGGGAGTTTACTTTTGAAGATTGGCCCTTTGTTTCCTTTGAAACCTTGGATAGGGCCAGGGAGGAAGCTGATGATTTAGCTGAGCCCGACAGGGAATTGGAGATAATCGGAAATGACATCGATGACGAGGTTTTAAAGATGGCCCGGGAAAACGCCAGACAGTTCAACCTGGAGGATGACATTCACTTTCAACAAAAACCTGTGTACCAGCTCAGTTCCAAGAAGAAAAACGGCAAAATAATCTGCAATCCTCCCTATGGACATAGGCTGGAGGAGGATAATCAGGTTAAGAAAATTTACAAAGATATGGCCAAGGTGTTTTCTAATAACCTGGATGACAGTTGGTCATTCTATATCCTCACTCCGGAAAAGAAATTCGAAAAAATATTTGCTAAAAAAGCAACTAAAAGGAGAAAGCTCTATAACGGAAGAATAGAAGTTCACTATTACCAGTATTTTTAGCTGTATATTTACGGCATAGGTAGTTTTGGTAGTTCTAGATAATTTTAAGTATAAATTATAGCTCTGGTTCGTACTCTTTAATTTTATCTAGTAAATCTTTAGGAACAGGGGTGCTTTTTTGTGTGTTTTTGTCCACACAGACAATGGCCCCTCTACCAGTGGCTACGATGGCATTGTTTTTTTTACGGATAAGGCCATATTCAAGGTCAAAGCTTGTATTACCTATTTTAGTGGTTCTCAACTTGACTTCAAGCTCTTCGCCGTAGTATACCTCCCCCAAAAACTGGCAATAAAGATCTGCTGTGACAACATACATGTCATTACCGCTTAACAAGTCTTCCATCACATTTAGTTCTCTGAAATAATCCAACCTGGCTTGCTCATAGTAGATGAAGTAACTGACGTTGTTCAAATGGCCTAAAGCATCAGTTTCACAAAACCTCACTCTGAGATCCGTGCCGAACCTGAACTTTTTTAACCATGTTTCTTCATCTGGTTGGATTATCTGTTCTATCTTGGGCATGAAAAAAACCTCCTTATTTAAGTGGGATCCTGAGTTGAGAAAATCATATGCTTGGTTTTTCAAACCTGCTATAATAGAAAAAACGAAATCTAGCTGCTGTAGGAGAAATCAATAGAAGTAACCAACTATGATAAACAACCTACAGAATTATTATATAATTAATGGGTTATATACACAAGATTTCCAGGAGGTTTATTGTTGTGAAAGATTTGATATTGATAAACTGTAAGATGCATTCAAACTCATCCTCCAAGCCAAGAGACGAGAGGACTAAGGGAGCAAATGGTGTTGCGGGTAACTTTGGTGCTGGTGATGAGGCCCTGGTTATCAGTGGGGGAAAAATAGCTATGATTACGGATTTTGAGCAGGCGAGGGAAAAATACCCCCACGCAAAGATTAAGGATCTAAATGGCAGGACGGTGCTCCCAGGATTTGTGGACAGTCATATCCACATGTTGCAGACAGGCTATCTGAAAGTAAATCTCAACCTTTCCCAGGTAAAATCCATACAAAGGCTAAAGGAATTGATCAGGCAAGAAGCAAAAGGAAAAACCCCTGGGGAGTGGATAATTGCCACCTCTTTTGATGAAACTAACTTAGTAGAAAAAAGAGTCCCCACCAAGGAGGACCTTGACGGGGCTGCTCCCTTTAATCCTGTCTTTCTCATCAGGGTTTGCACTCATTTGTTTGTGGCCAATTCAAAGGCCCTTGAAATGGTGGGAATAGGTAAAGATACTCCTTCTCCTCAAGGAGGGATAATTTCCAAAGATAGTAGGGGAAACCCTACCGGGATATTGAAGGATAACGCTGCTGATCAGGTTTATGATGTCATCAACGGCGATTATGAAATTCAAAAGGAATCTTTGAGAGCGGCTTTAAAAGAAGTGACCCAAGCTGGAATAACTACTGTGCACGATATGGCTATAGGGATAAAGAATATCAACCATTATTTGAAGATAATGGATATGTACAGGGAAGTGTTAAAAGAAGAGGGATTTCCTTTAAGGATCGTATTGGGCGTAGAGCATTATCTCCTAGATGACATATTAAAACAGGGAATAGAGTTTCTCCAGGGTGATGACTATTTTAGACAAGGATATATCAAACTATTTCTAGACGGTTCTTTTGGCGGCAGAACTGCCCTGTTGAAATCCAAATATAAAGATGAGGATGAGGGTGGGGGTGGGGGTGGGGATGGGCATGGCTTATTGACCATGGAGGAGAGCGAAATTCAGGCTGCGGTGTCAAAAGCCGCCCAACAAGGGTTTCAATGTGCCGTCCACGCTCTAGGTGATGGGGCCTTAGAAAAGGCCTTTGAACAGCTTGCAGCTTGTAACTCAACAGATTTGAGGCACAGAATCGTGCACGGAGGGATAGCAGATTCAGACATGATTGCAAGGATTGCAGCTAATAATATCCCTGTAGATTTTCAGCCTCATTTTTTAGCCAGCGAAGTAGGATGGATAAGTGATGTTCTCGGTGAAGATCAAGTCAAGAACCTGTACAGGTGGAAAAGCATGTTGGAGGAAGGTGTACATCTAGCAGCGGGCTCAGATTCCCCTGTAGAACCGGTAAATCCCTTGTTAGGTGTGAAATCGGCAGTGCTTCGCCAAACTGAGGAATTGTGGCCTCCGGGTGGGTTTAACCCTGAGGAATGCTTAACTGTTGAGGAAATGTTAAAGGCATATACATATAGCGGGGCTTGTCAATATTTTGAAGAAGACTACAAAGGTCGAATAAAACCCGGCTATTATGCTGACCTGGTTGTCCTTTCTGAAGATCCCAGGGAAGTATCTGCTTTTGAACTAGATAGAATAGAGGTGGAAATGAGCCTGGTGGGAGGTAGGATTGTATATGAAAAAGATGATAGGAGTGACTATACTAGTGTTTTCAATGATTAAATCATAGAATTATAGCGGTGGGAGCAGCAGGTAATACAGCCCCTTTTGTCAAATTAAAAATTAAGACTTTGAAAATTAAGATTTTGAGAATCAAAACTTAGGAGGTATGAAAAAAATGTTTGAATTATTTAGAAAAGGAATGTTTCTAGGGATAGGGCTAGCTGTGGCAAGCAAGGAACAGGTGGAAAAGATGGTAGATGAGCTGGTTAAAAAGGGAGAAGTTGCTCCCTCTGAATCTAAGAAACTGGTAGATCAGATAGTAGAAAGAGGCCAAGAGGAGCAGCAAAAGATCCAGAAGATGATTAATGAGCAGGTAAAAAGCGTTCTGAAAGAGACTGAAATTCCAACCAAGGACGATGTTACTTATTTAGAAAAGAAAATCGAAAAACTAGAAGAGCGCATCCGCGAGCTAGAAGGTAAAAATCAGGAGACTAAGGAGTAAAGTTTCAACTCTTCCATTGGAGGCTGTAAGTTATGTTAGGAAAAAGGATGCGTCATATAAACCGCTACAGGGAAATCTTGACGGTTTTTGCAAAACACGGTTTTGGTTATCTGATAGAGGATTTAGGCCTATCTGAAATGTTGTCACCGTCTAAAAGGTTTTTTACCGATAGGAAACAACTACGATCTGTTGGAGCCAAGCTAAGACTTGCTTTAGAAGAGCTTGGCCCTACTTTTATCAAACTGGGGCAAATATTAAGTACCAGGCCGGACCTTCTTCCCTCTGATATCATCTCCGAACTTGATAAACTCCAAGACGAGATTGAGCCTTTTTCTTATACTCAGGTAGAGGAGATCCTGGAAGAGGAATTGCAAAGGCCGGTTGACCAGGTCTATTCCCATGTAGATAGAGACTCTATTGCCGCCGCCTCTATCGGCCAGGTTCATTATGCTAGGCTAATATCCGGGGAAGAAGTGGTCATCAAGGTCCAGCGGCCATATATAACTTCGGTTATAGAGACTGACTTAGAAATCTTAAAGGACCTTGCTACTCAGGCAGAGCAGAGGCTTAGCTGGGCCAAGCATTATCAGGTGAGAGATGTAGTGGATGAGTTTGCCAGAGTGCTTAGAGACGAACTTGATTATCAACTAGAAGCTCGCAATGCGGAGAAGTTTGGCGAAATGTTCAAAGAGAACGAAAAAATATATGTGCCTGAAGTTTATTGGGAATATTCTACTACCAGGATTATAACTTTAGAATATCTGGATGGGATAAAAATAAATGACCTGGACGAATTGGAAAATAGAAAGTACGATCAGAAGTTGATCGCCAACAGGATAACAGAGGCTTACTTTGTCCAAATTTTAAAGGAAGGCTTCTTTCATGGGGATCCTCACCCGGGAAATTTCATGATTATGCCCGGTGAAGTTGTCGCCTTTACTGATTTTGGCATAGTCGGCAGGTTAACTCCTGAAGTTAAGCACCAGTTTATAACCATGCTCATCGGCTTTATCCGCAAAAAAACAGATATGATTGTGAGTGCCATCCTAAAGCTGGGATTTGTCCCAGAAGATATCGACCTGGATGCTTTTAAAAAAGATGTGGAGAAAACTAGGGATAGGTATTATAATGTACCTATCGGCAAAATAAGTTTCGGCGATGCCATAAACGATTTCTTCAAGCTTGCTTATAGGTACCAGATCAGGATTCCTCCGGATCTTACCTTACTTGGCAAGACCTTTATGATCTTGGAAGGGGTGGTCAAAAAGCTAGATCCCGATATCAGCATGGTGGATATAGCTGAACCATTTAGCAGGGAATTGTTTAAAGAAAAATTTCATCCCAAAAATATCTTTGATTTTACCTGGAAAAACACCTCAGAGTACGCCAGTATGCTTTTGAATTTCCCGGCTGAGATAAAAGATTTGATCACCTTGATTAGAAGAGGCAAGATAAAACTGGAAATAGAGATCCCTCAGGTAGATTTTATATTGAGAAAATTAGATCAGATAGGAAATAGACTTTCCTTCAGTATTGTCTTGTTGTCATTTAGTATTATCATGGCAGGACTGATAATTGGATCTTCCTTAGGAGAATATCAACCTATTATGTGGCAGTTACCTTTGATAGAAATTGGCTTTGGGATAGCAACCTTGATGTTTTTGTGGTTGATGTTTGCAATATTCAAGTCAGGACGCTTCTGAATAGAAAAGTAAAAACCTATGGTGACAATGGTCGATCAATAAAAACTTCTTACAGTACTAGCGCGAAAATCCCACGGTTTTAAATCGTGGGATTTAAAGCCCATTTTTTTATAAATTATCTAATTATAAAACAAAAATATAGAACAACTAAAACTACCGTATTATTAATATACAATAGGAGCACTTTAGAAGGAGAAGGGAGAGAATGTCTTGGCAGGGGAAAACTTTAATGTTTCACTTTTCGACTTGACTATGTGCTTATCTGATGCTATGGACCTGGTAAGTCCAGTGGTTGTCGATCACCACAAAAAAGTGGCTCTGATTTCCGATTACTTTAGCGAAGAACTAGGCCTTTCCACTGAAAAGCGGTTTATAACCATGTTAGCAGCACTATTACATGATAATGGGGCTATTTCTCTAAAAGAGAGAATTGATGCCCTGACCTTTGAGCTAGAAAACCCTGATAAACATTCCGAACTGGGTTATATGTTTCTAAAGGGGTTTCCCTTTTATGAAGAGGTTGCAAATATTATTCGCCATCATCATGCTTCTTATGATGAAACCAAAACCAGGGAGGAAGTTCCTTTTGAAAGTCATATAGTTCACTTGGCTGATAGAATAAGCGTGCTTATAAATGAAGACCAGATTTTAAGTCAAAAAGCTAAAGTTATAGAAAAGATTGAAACTAAAAAGGGGACAACCTTTGCTCCTGAAATTGTGGATGCCTTTTTGAAAGTTGGAGAAAGAGAATCTTTTTGGCTCGATATAGCATCTTATGAAGTAGGAGAGCTTTTGGCTTCTAGGGCCAGGATTGTACCTGCTTCTATCTTTTTGGATATTAACGGGCTGTTGGAAGTGGGGGAGCTGTTTAGGCGGGTGATTGATTTTAGAAGTGCTTTTACCTCTACTCATTCTAGTGGTGTTGCCACATCTGCAGAAGTCCTGGCAGATAAAATTGGATTTTCTAAACTGGAATGTCTACAGATGCGACTGGCCGGATATCTCCATGATCTGGGAAAATTGGCCGTACCTAAAGAAATTTTAGAAAAACCCGGTAAACTCACAGAAGAAGAATACAGGGTTATTAAAACACATGCCTACCATACCTATAGGACCTTAGAGAGACTACCTGACCTCCAAACCGTTAATAAATGGGGCGCCTTTCACCATGAGAAGATGGACGGGAAGGGATATCCTTTCCGGTATCAGGGTGATGATCTTAACCTTGGGAGCAGGATTATGGCAGTGGCCGATGTTTTCACGGCTTTGACCGAGGACAGACCTTATAGGCAGGGTCTTAAGAGGGAAAAGGTAGAAAAGATTTTAAAAGAAATGGTGGATCAAAAGGCCCTTGATGGCGGGGTAGTTACCCTGTTATTTAAAAACTACACCGAAATAGATTCTCTGCGTAAAGATGTACAGAAAAACTCCGCAGAGGAGTATGCCTCCTATGATAGAGATTGGCTAGATAAATAAGCAATATCCAAAGGCAGTTTCCAAATGTATATTTGATATTGGATAAACTTAAGAAGGGCTGTTTCAGAAGAAGGGCTATTTCAGATCTTATCTAGGCTAAGGTATGTGCTTATGCCAGGTGAACAAGGCTTTAAGACATTCCCGGTACATTTGAAGCCTGTACAATGTTCCTCTAAAGATTCCAAACTTTTCTTCCTTTGTATGGTGAGTTATCCCTTCTAAAACGGGGTAGGCAACTGGAATATTTTTGGCCTTTGCGGTTTTGCTTAGGAAGATTTCTGCCCCGAATCTGCACCAGCTCAGGTCAGGTAGATCATTGACAAAGTCTAGGGAAAGAGATCTCTGTCCATTCAAAATCCCAAAATACTTTTGGGCCAGGTCTACCCTCAGTTTACCTCCCTCAGCAAACATGCCCACACACATTCCGGTATTACCCCCTGTTTCTAGAGGTTTTAGGAGCTTATCAATATGAGTGTGTTTTAAATTAATAAGATCGGCATCAAGAAAAATCCAAAATGGGGATCTATCCTTTTTTGGGATATACTCTACCCCACTCTGCAAAGCACTGCCCTTACCCAGGTTTTGGCGGTGTTTTATAACTTCCACAGGAAACCTGGATGCTTTCTCGGAAGTATCATCGGGAGAACCGTCATCTATGACAATTACCCTTCTATCCCTGTGGTAACTGGTTACCACTTCCAAAACCTTCTCAATCCTGGGGCCTTCATAATAAGCTGGTATCAATACCGTTATCTCTTTTATCATCTGGCTTCATCCCCTTGCTTACTAATTCCCATCTTTGAATTTCAGACCACGATACTATTGTATTGATTTTGTCAGGTTTTTTATATCCTGTCAATATTAAAAGGAAAACCATAAGCCCCACAAAAATGTGAAAAAATACACAAGCATAGATACTAATATTGTGTCGAAATTTATCGAATATTGGATTTTATCATATCCAAAACACAGTGTTAATTGGGAAAAGAACCTTTTAAAAACCTTGTCAAAACGGGGTGTATAAAGGATTAAATATACACTCCTTGTTAAAAAGTCGAAAATAGTTGAAAAATTGGATTACTATACATCCAATTTCAAAAAAGGAATTGCATATTTTTTAAAGAATAAATATTTATAAAATAGTATACAAGAAGTATACAAGAAATATA